>JASGCF010000421.1 GCA_030054275.1 Limnohabitans sp.
CAACAACGACCGCTCTTTGATGTACGACTACATCGACGAGTACGAAGACACCACGAACATTCCCAACGATGTCATCGCTCGGAATCCGGCCTTTGGATACAACGCGTATTACCTTGGCGGCTGGTGGACCACCGTTGGCAACAATCCAAAGATGCGCTTCTCGGGTACGCCTGGGCCAGCAATGGTCGCCAAATCGATCGGACAGATTGAACAGACGAGCGAAATGATCGTGTTTGCGTCAAGTACGCCAGCAGAGCCGGGCTTCGTGAAAACTGCGAATGAGTTTGCGCCAGGCTCCGCATGGGTTGTGCCTTCGCGGTTGGCGACGGAAGTGATTTGGCAATCAAGCGACGGAGCGACCTACCAAACGATCGACGCTGCAGCGAGTGCCGGCGATGCGTGGCTCGCACCAGCGGTTGCGTCGCTGTTCGGAACCTCGCGCACCTCCTCGAACACAACGCGCAACACAACACTCGTGCAGGGAGGAACGGGCATGGAAGTGCTGGTCGCCCAGAGCGTGCCGCTTCGCCGCATCCGAAATGTGGTGCAGACGATTCGCGCGGATCTTTCCACCACAACGCAAGGTCTTCGCGATTTGATGAATCAGCGGAAGTGGATGAACAACGCGGCGCGCTCCGCCGATCCAACCACCTTCACCCATCCTGACGGCTGAAATTGTCGGAGACGACTCTGCGGGACTTCTTACGAGAGTTTCTCCGAAGTCGCCGTCCTTCGGTCGCCGCCCTTCGGTCGCCACCCCGATCCAGTTGTTACGGAATCGGCTGCGGCGTTGTGGACGGTGCAACTTGTTCGGCTTGTGGCGCTCGCGCCTGCAACCGCTTCTCCAGCGACGCCATTCGCCATTCGATGCGCGCTGCCTCTGGGTACGCACCGTTGGCATCGCTGGTCAACAAATCACTGTGCGCCTCTTCGAACTTCCGGAGCCGTTCGCGAATCTGCGTATCGCTCCATTCATCGACGCTCATCGCGGTGCTCCATCGCGCCGCTCCGGCCTTCATGTGGAATGCAGTCTCAAGGCTGCGTTCGAACTCTGGCATATGCGCAGCGCCGTAGAAAATGGCGATGCGTGCTGGGCGATTCGGGCTTTGCAGCACCATTCGAAGGTGATCAAGCACCGCCTCGTTGCGCTCATCAAGAATGATGCGCTGATCTACATCCGGAAGAGCACCCTCACTTCGTGTGCCTGCTTGGCCGAGCGCGCGCACCACCATCTTCTTGAATGACGGCGAATTCGATACCAGCGAAAGCAGAAATCGCACAACGCCCTGCTGCAGTCCAGAGTCGTTTGACAGCATTTCCAAGGTGAAACTCCGTTCACCGCGCCTCCATAAGCGGTCAAGCAGTTCCTCCATCGGGAGGTCGGCAGGCTCCCAGCCGACGCGGTCGTAGTTGATCGATCGCACTTGAAGCGTGACGCCCAACGCGTCAGCGAGTTCTTTGTAGAGATCGCGCGGCTTGTCTTGCTTTACGCCGTTTGTCGCTCGGGTTTCATCTTCGATGGGACCGAGGACGAGATCCAACGCTGTGCCCTGACCGCCAGTCTTTCCGTCACTTCCGAGTGAGCGCAGCTCGAACTCGTCGTCGAAAAGCGTGTAGGAAATCGGTTGCCCCCATGCATCCCTGAACGCGAGGTCGATCGGGCGAGCCAATCGCGTATCTCGCGCAACAATGAAGGCTCGCAACGCAGCCGCGTCCGCTGGGAAGCGTTCGTTCGCTCGTTTGAATTGCGCCAGGAGATTTCGTAAGAACAACATCGCATCTTGCGTTGCTCGTTGACGAGCAAGTTCGGTGTCACCTCGTGTTCCAAACGCGCCGCGCGGAAGCACAGACTCGTAAAGCACAAGGTCGTGGGTCGCCAATTCAGCCACGATCGCGTCGTAATACGCAGCGTCGCCGATATGCACAACACCAACGAGCGTGATCTCTGGCAGCGATCCATCGCTTGTGATGTATGTTCGTGACGCCGTATCAAATCCGGTGACGCCATCGATCGATCGAGATCGCACAAACGCGCTCGTTGGCTCGTCTTTCTCTTGCGCCAGCGCGGTTGTCGAGAGAACAATGGTCGAGAAGGCAGCGAACGCAGCACCGCACACTCGCGATCGACGACCCGAAATTGTCGCATGCGCAGATTTCACTTGCGTACAGACCAGTTTCGCGTTGGGCCAAGGCCCTGTTTTGCAGCGGTGACAAGCGACTCAAATCGTCCGAGGGCTCGATCTGCCTGCGCACGGAAAATCATGTACGGGAAAAGCGTGGCAATGGCGATGATGAGGCCAGCCGCTGTCGTGATGAGTGCTTCTGCGATGCCCGCCGAAACATCACGCGGATCGACAAGCGTGCGCGTCCCACCAAGCAACTCGAAGGACTGGATGATGCCGGTCACGGTGCCCAAGATCCCAAGCATCGGACTCGCGGTAATGATCGAGGAGAGAATTCCGTTGAAGCGCTCGGTTTGACCGCGCAATTCCTCGATGGTTTCAAGTGCAATCGCGTCGTCTGGACCATCCTCGAGAAGGCGCCTTCCGAGTTGGTCGTAGACGCCACCTGGTGCCTCGAGGAAT
>JASGCF010000422.1 GCA_030054275.1 Limnohabitans sp.
CGGGGCGCTGGGGCTGTACAAGCTGAAGAACAAGCGGAGGCGCAAGAGTCCGCGATGGGCTCGGTCGTGCGTCGCAAGCCTTCGCCGAAGGTTCAACTGGTTCGGCCACAGGATGGCTTTACCTTCTACGAACGCGGGGAAAACGACTGGATCGCGCGCTCGTGGGGACGGGGATTTACTGGCGGCGCACAGGGAATCAAAGCATGGCGTGTTTGGATGGGACTGCTTGGGATCGCTTGTGCAGTCTGGTTGCTCCGAAGATTCGAGGCATTGCTGCTTGCGATCAGCGTCGGGACAGTGCTTTTCGTCACCATGATTCCGCCGCTCTGTACGCTTGCGCTGAAAGCGCTCGGCGCACAGTGGGTACTGGGGCGATTTGAAACGATCGCGTTTGTGTTGTGGATTCCTCTCTCGATACCCGTGTTGGCTGCGTTGCTCGAACGGTATCCGCTGAAACGCTTCGCGAGCGCGGGGACTTGGCGGGCAGTTCCCGCACTGTGTACGAATTGCTGCGTTGCTGTACTTGCGATTCCGTTCGCGTTTGAGCATGCGTCACAGTCACGACCGTACACCATCCCAGTATTTATGGATGCTGCTTTGCGCAGCGAGGGCGTACGAAATGGACGGCAATGGGCAGGGCTCCTGAAGCAGCAGTCATGGATGAATGACGCGCTTCCGAAAAACGCTGTCGTACTCTCTGGCCCACTGAGTGGAACTTGGGTATCGATGCTTCATGGCGCATCATCGGTTGCAAGTGAGCGAAGTAGTACGGGTATCGCTTCGGGCCGCGTTCGACGCAGTCATGTCGAAGAGATGTTCGATCCTGAGACGGATGAGGGTCGTCGCGCGGAGTTGTTTGATGCGTACGGAGTGACGCATGTTTTGACGCGTGGACGCGCTCCGACATGGTCGCGCTACTGGACCAATGGCGCGAGTCGTCAACATGGGCATGTGATACTCAAACTTCGACAGCGACCGGATGAGCGACTGTTGTGGATGCGTGAGATTGAAATCGCGCGTGCGCAACTTGATCGTGGGAATGCGCTTGGCGCAGTGCAACGACTTGAAAGTACTTTGATGGCGCATCCCGAGACTGTCGATGCGTGGTTCACGCTTGGTAATGCGCGACTCGCGCTCGGAGAACCCTCTCTGGCATTGGCGTGCTTCGAGCGGACCGAATCCCTTGAACTCGATGATCCTGTGCATCCCTTGATGCACGGCAACGCGCTTGCGCTCTTGGGTCGATTCGACGAGGCGATCATTTCGTTTGAGCGGTGTGCGAAAATCGCGGACGAGGAGAACGATCTGATTTCAGGTGCCGCAGCGCATTTCAATATGGGAAATGCGTTCTATGAACTCGATCGACCGATCGATGCGCTTCGCTGTTACGAGCGCGCTCTTGAACTTGATCCGCGCCATGTGAAGGCGCGAACTGCGCGCGGATGGCTTCGACAAGACTTGGGTCTTGATCCCCCGCAAATCGGCCCCATGCTGCCTGCAGCGCCGCTTCAGCCAGTGCTCGATGTTCCAACAGAGCCCGACTTGGAAAGTCCCTCACCGATGGCGCCTTCGAGTAATCCGACGCCGTAAGCGAAATGCATACGCCCACGAATTCGACGGACTTCACTCGTCCAACCACCAAGAAATCGTTGCGTAACACCAATCAGCATCCATACAGCGCCTTTCGCGATGTTTCTTGTCGCAGCAAAGTGTGCTTGTGGCGTGTCACGCTCAATCGCAGTGATCGACTTTCCGATGTTGCGCATGCGCTGCATAAGCCACGCCGGATGCACTCGTGAGACAGGAACATATTCGCGCGGTTGCGCTTCGTTACACCAAACGATGCGAGCACCTGTCGCAGCAAGTCGTGCAAAGAAGTGGCGATCTTCACCCTGCGTAAAGCGCGCATCAAACCAAATCGGAATCGTTGAAAGCAGTGCCTCGTCGAAAAGCACATTGCCTGTGCATGCCCACGGTCTTTGCGTGCCCGTCTTTCGTATTGGCCGTGCGAAGAATTTGCCCTGCGTCGCCCAGCATGGGGGAGGCTCCTCGAAGATCGGAGTGACTCCGCCTGTCACCACAGCGGCTGCAAACTCGTTTTTCGCGAGGAAAAGCGTTCGAATCCAATCGGTCGGGGCTTCTTCATCGTCGTCGAGAAACGCGATGTGGTCGCATGTGCCGTGTGCTTCATAGAGCGCGCGATTCCGAGCATGCGCGGGTCCGCGTTGCGGTTCGTCGACGCATCGAATGTCTACCGAGGTTCGGCGCGAGAGTCGCGCGACAATCTCGTGTGGCAAGTTGTCTTGCGGATCGTTATTGACAACGATCACGCGAAGCGTCACAAGATTGTGGCAGTCTTGGCAAAGAACACTTTGTACCGCGCGCTCAAGACCCTTTGGGCGGCGAAATGTCGCGATGCAAACAGTGGTGCGCGAAGTATTCATCGCGAGCGATATTCCTCATAAGTCATACCGCAAACGGCAGCAAGAAGTCCTGCACATCGGCCCATGTCCCAGGCCGCGAGGGCAATGGCGCTGGCTGGATCCGAGATTCGCTTGGTGCAGCGGAATAC
>JASGCF010000423.1 GCA_030054275.1 Limnohabitans sp.
CAGATACACGCGATTCGGATCGACATCTTCAAACACGATCATGTCGCGAATGAGTGCGCGGAACAGTTCATCGATATGCCCTTGGTGCCACAAGTTCCATGTATCTGTCGGCGCACGCGGCGCGACATACACGCCCTCTTCCGGCTTGTAGAGTCGCTTCTGATTTTCCCACTGTTGGGTGTTCACCTGTGGAGGTGCGCCACCGCCGCCGTGCATCGAGATATACAAGCTGCGTCCCGACTTGGGCTTCTCGCCGTAGGTCGTGAACCAAAACGGCATCTTTGCTCCATCGGACGCGACGAGTTCACGCGCGTCGAACGCTTTCTTGTCTTGTCGACGAATCTCTGCCTCAAGCGCGTTCGAGAGCACCGTCTTGACGCGTGCGATCGACTTTGCATCAAGCGCGGTCGACGCGAAATCCTGCGCGGCCACATCTTTCACAGAAGCATTCTTGAGGAATGACTGCAGTTCGCGGATCGCTGTCACGGCCGACTTGGGAAGGTCGTCTG
Source organism: Limnohabitans sp. (assembly GCA_030054275.1). Taxonomy (GTDB): domain Bacteria; phylum Planctomycetota; class Phycisphaerae; order Phycisphaerales; family SM1A02; genus QWPT01. The sequence goes on from JASGCF010000423.1 coordinate 510, forward strand.
TGGTCTCCGATGCTCCGTTGTTTGCCGCCGTCGCGGTTGCAGGCGCAGGCAGGATGACTTCGCGCAAGACTTCACCATCACGCACCATGGTGAACTCTGTCACGGTTGTGCCGTCGACCGCAAATGCGATCATGCCGTCCTTCGGCACGATGAGTTCAAGATGATCGTTGAGATCGAAGCGCTCGTCTTTCGAAGTGCCCTTGGCGACAGCGCCGCTCGCTTCATCGCGCGCCTCGACCGCACGCGCCACGCGCAACTTCGTTTGTGGATCGCGCACGGAAACACGCATCACCTGCATCCCATCCGCAAGTGCTGCAGCCTTTCCGATGTAGCGATCCGTCACATCGACGGCGCGCGCGCGCGGTCGCGACGGGTCGAACACGAAAGGAAACTCGACGCCGGTGTCGCGCCAAGTGACGGCATAAATCGCATGCTCTGGCTTTGAGCGATTCTGCCCACTCGCACGGCCGGAGAACCAACCTTGATCGAGGTCGTCGCCTGTCGGTTCCGCAGCGCCGGTGTAGCGCCAACGCGTGCCGTCCCAAATCTCGATCCACGAGTGATTGCCCGAGCCATCGGTCCACATCGGAACACCGACAAATCGCGCTGGGATTCCAACCGAGCGGCAGGCATCGATCAAAAGAATCGAAAGCCCCGAGCAACTTGCAAGTCCCGATTCCATCGACTCGCTTGGCGCTTGATCGGCGCGCTTCCGTTTGGTTGAGTACGCCACCTTGAATTCAGGGAAAATGCGTTGGTTCAATCGCGCTGCCGCAAGTGCTGGATCACGCAAACCTTCGACCATGGGCAAGCATTTCGCACGAAGAGTTGGCAGCCACAACTCGCGCTTTTCACTCACGCTCGCATACGGCAGTATCGCGTCGCAATAGGTCGATTCGTCGACAGACGCGCTCCACGGCGCAGATTTCCACGCGTTGTACGCGCCGTCGACATGCGCCAAAAGAAATGCTGCGTCGAGGGCGCGTAGGTCTGCCTCAGGCATGTGCGCAATGAGCCACTCAAGTGACTCGCGTTGGGTGTGAGGAACGCGAGTGAGCGCACTTTCTAGTTCGGTGCGATTGGTGCCTGCAGCTTCCAGCGCGCTGGCGAGATTGTGTCCAGTGTCTGTGGCGCGTGTGGTTGCGGGCGTCGTCGCGTGAACAATCTTCGGGAACACCGCAATCGCGGGAGACGCCAACACGAAGGTGGAAACGACCGCGAAGGTAGCGCAGAGAAATGAGGCGAATCGCATGTCGCGAGTGTACTCGCTTGTTCGCGACCCGCGACTTCTCCTCACTTCACGATTGCCACACTTGCTTCATCAAGAATTGTCACGAGGAATGCAAGAAAGATCAGCACATGAACAACGCCCTGAATCGCATTCACTTTGCCGCCGCGCAAACTCACGGATGCCACCACGAATGTCATCGCGAGCAGCACGATGTATGGCGCGTCGAGACCGAGTTCTGGTGAAACGCCAGTGAACCAACGAATCGCGAGAACCGCCGGAACGGTCAGGCCGATTGTTGACAGCGCGCTGCCAAGCAGCACATTCATCGAACGCTGCGTTTCTTCGCGGGCGGAGGCTTTGATTGCGGCAAGTCCCTCGGGTGCGAGCACCAACGCAGCGATAAACACACCACCGATACCGGCCGGAAGATACGACGCAGTCAGTAGTCCCTGTACGCGCCCCGCAAGTCCTTCAGCGATGGCGACGACCCCAAGAAGTGCGAGCACAAGCAGGGTCGCTGATCGCCAAGTGGACACAGGTTGATGCGCTTCGCCAGTCGCGTGTGCTTCCTTGCGCGCGTCGTGTTCGCGCTCGGTCATGCGGTGATGCGCGTAGAAACTCTTGTGACGCGTGGTTTGGAAGTACAGAAACACGAGATAAATGACCAGTGATGCGCACCCGACGAAGATTTCCATTGGGCCACTCATCCATCCGCCGGATGCGCTACTTGTAAAGCGCGGAAGAATAAGCGTGATCGATCCGAGGGCGATGATCATCGGGAGATATGCGCTGGCCGATTGCGCGTTGAACTCCTGTTCTTCG
>JASGCF010000424.1 GCA_030054275.1 Limnohabitans sp.
CCGAAGGGCGTTGGCTTCCTCCGACAAGGAGCGGCCCATCCGCGCGGAAGCGGAGAGTGACTTTGCCCCAGATCCCAGCAGCTGGGACGGGCGCGGACTGCGGAGCCTTTGCAAGCCTTTGGATCGCGTCGGTCGAACCCGCGGACTCGTCGATGTTCCAACTTCGGTTGCGCGCTCTGGTCAAGCCGTCGATCGTGGTCAGGTCATGTTCGCCAAGGGTGAGAGACTTGTCGACGATGCGCACCAAGCCGAGCCCGCTGCTGACATCACCACCGAGCGCGAGGTCTCCTGTCTGAAGCAGCCGAAGCGCATGCCAGAACGCCTCGTGCACAGGTGCAAGCGAGGCTTCGGGCATTCCACGGCGCTCCGACAGAACCAGTTCACAGCGGAAGCGCGTTCCCTGCGGAATGATCTCTGCGTCGAACTTACCGCCGTCTTCGGCTGCACCGGAGTGGTGGTTGATACGGACATGGTCCTGCAGTTCGGGAAGGGCCTGGAACATGACGGGCTTGTTCTGGAGCCGCTTTCGAATCGCTGTCAGTCCGTCGAAGTCGACGAGGAACCCGTCGCTGACCTCGATCAGCGATGCGAGATTCTCCTTGCCTGCTGATCCCCACGCCGCCTCTACGGTCGAAGCGCGCAAGGCGCCCGCGAGGGATGATCCCGGGATGCGGTAGTCGCCAAATGCATCACGGACGACTGGAGCATCGGTTGTCGGGTGCGAGAGCCCGCTCCCGATGTGCATGGGGGAGAGAAGCTCGAGCGTGAATCGCGCGATGATGAGTTTCATCGAACTGCCTCCTGCTCGACGCGGGTGTTCCTGAGCCTTGCGACATCCGAGACAAGTCCCGCGATGAAGTAGCGGAGCGTCTTTGCGGGTTGTTTCTTTGCAGCTTCAGCGAGATCGAGCACGTTAACTTGCTTTGCGATCGCTTCTACCGCTGCCTTCCAGTTGGCATAGCCGATGGCGCCTTCAATCTTGTCCTCGCGTGAACACTCGCCACCAAAGAGCGATTCCCACACGAAAGCGTGTCCCGCACGGTGCGGCTTGCCGGGCGCGATTGGGGGGACATCGATACGCTTCCAGCGCTCGCCGGCTGTCTTCTCCGAGAGCGCCTTGAACCAGACACCGACTTCTTCGGGCGACATGATGCCGCTGATGGCGGCGCGCAGGTTGCCGAGTTGCGCGGGTGGCAGCGGAAGCAGCGCCTCGGCTGCGCTCTTGACCGCGTTGAGCCGCAGCGCTGCTTCGACGAACTCGAGGAGCTTGCGATCCGAGCGTCGCGCATCGATCGCTGCCGTGGTCGCTTCACTGACGGCGATCGTGGGCCGCGCGTGCTTTGCATGTCCATGCGAGTTCCGTTTCATCTCGGAGCCGTCGGACGACTTTCCATGGATCGCCCAGTTGACAGCGACGCGCCCGAAACCTTCGTTGGTTCGAGCCCCGATGCCACGCGTGAGCGCGTCGGAGAGCCTGCGGGCGTCGATCGGCTTCTCGATGACGAGGACGCTTCCCTTCCCGAGCGCGGTGCGTGAAGGGCGAGGAAGGCCCCACACGCTGCGGAAGCCGCGGACCTGCCGGGTGCTTGCACTTCGAACCTTGACCGCCGAAGGTTCGACGCCTGCGAGCGCGGCCAACTCCTCGCAAAGCGCTGTCGCGGGCGCGGATTCAAGATGAGACAAGTAGTCAGAGAGCAGCGTGATGACAACGCTTCCTGTGCCAGTCGTGTCGTTCGGCGTGTACTCGCGCCAGGCACCGGGTGCCTTGGTGAACTTGGCTCTCGCGTGACCGTAGCCGGCACTGCGGCTCCGACCGATGCGAAGATCCAGGGTGGCAATGCCTTCCAGGTGCGCGGCGACGCCATCGTCGTCGGTCTGTACTGCGCCGATGAACTTTGAACCCGCGCGTACGGCTTCATAGGTGAAGAGCACGCCATCTTGTGCGGCGCGCCGTGTGCGGTCGATGCCAACGTGAACCTGTTCCGTGCGCTGGGCCGCGTACTCGTCCCCCGGCGCGCCTTCCATGACGAAAGTCCCACGACCAGACTTCATCGTGTCCGGCGGCACCGCGGTTTCGAAGTGCTTCTTGAGATCGACAAAGCCCATTGATTCTCCGGCGGAATCGATGGAGTCGCGCACCCGCGAGCGGTTGATCTTGCCGACCTTGAAGGTCAAGGGGCGCGGCAGGCATCGCAGCAGGCTGTTGCTTGACAACGCTGCCGGATATGCATTGAGGAATCGCGTTCTCGACGACAGAAATACCCTTGAGAAGAGCGGATCGGTTGGCGCGATGCCGAGCGCCGTCACGAAGGCACCAAGCAGGCTTGTGCCGGGAACATGGTCGAGCGTGGTGTGGCCACCCGCGGCGTCGCTCGAGCCGTCGGTCAGCGCAACAGGCTCGGTGAGTTCGATCTCGAGAAGAAATGTGTGGGTCATCATGCGCCTCCGGCCACTCCCGCAGGAACTGAGTTGCAGTCGATTTGCTTGCCATCGTGCGAGAGCGTGAGGTGGCAACGCCCAAGACCGCGGCTACACGAGTGACCAA
>JASGCF010000065.1 GCA_030054275.1 Limnohabitans sp.
TTCGGACCGGTCGTGCCGATGGTCTGCCGCGCCTTGAAGAGGATGTCGGACATCTCGGTGTTGATGAACGTAGCGACGTCGTTCACGATCTTTCGGTGGGCAGAGTCCGATGCGTCGACCACGATTGAGATTTCCTGCATCGTGACCTCGTAGGCGACCGCGCGTCGACTCCCGCGTGCTTTGAGCGTGGTCACGAGGTTCGCTCGCGTGAGAAGATCGAGCGCCGCATGGACGCGGGCGACGCTGCGCGCCGTGCGACGCGCAAGTGAGGCGGCGTCGAGCGGTGTCCGCGCTCGGCGCAGGCACTCCCAGAGGCCCATTGCCTCAAGATTCTTGATCGCATCGAGCAATCCGGGGCGGAGCAGAGCGATCGGTTTGGGTGGCATCGTGGCGGGAGCGTAGACGCGAGTGAATGGTGTGGGTCGGAGGCGACGGGTGCTAGGACGAGCGAAGGTACCTCGCTCGGTATCTGCCATAGACTGCAAGTCATGCCGATCGAATCAAAAATTCTTGTATTCTTCGCGGTGCTTGTAGTTTTCGGATCGCACGCCATTGCCTTGGAGCAGGACTCGGAAGGCGGCCAAGCCGCGCCGCCGATCACCGAGAAGATGAAGGCCGACGCAGCGAAGCTCGCGCCGCTTGTGAAGTCGGAACTCGCGAAGGATTTCCTTGCGGCAACCACGAAACTTACCGAGCCCACCGCGCGCACGATCTATCGAGATCGCGAGAAGGCGATCGCGATCACGAAGAAAGCCTACGACGCGCTGCCTGAAGCGGAGAAGGCACCGTTCACGCCGCGCGAATGTACGCCTGACTTCTACTACGAAACCGGCTACGGCTCACCGCTCGTCTACGCGCGTGTGCTCGACCTCGCCGCACCGCACATGGCACCCGCGCTCCTTCCACGCGAAACGCGTTCGCGGATCCTCGACTTCGGCTACGGCACGATTGGTCAGTTGCATTTGCTCGCGCATTGCGGATTCGATGCGCACGGCGTTGATGTCGAGCCGATCTTTCCCGCGCTCTACAGTGAGCGCGGCGACACGGGCGCGGTCGGTCAAGGATCTGCGTCCATCCACAAAGGCCAGTGGCCCGCGGAGGAATCACTTCGGAAGGCGATCGGTGGTGACTACGCGCTTATCACGAGTAAGAACACCCTGAAGCGGGGATATGTTCATCCGTCGCCGCCCGCGGGGCAGACGGTCGATCCGAAGAAACTGGTTCATCTCGGGGTCGGCGACGAGGAGTTCCTCGCGCGTGTGCGCGACGCACTCAAGCCAGGCGGCGTCTTCATTCTCTACAACATCTGCCCGCCTCAGGCTCCGCCCGATCAGGAGTGGATCCCGTGGGCGGACGGGCTCTCGCCGTTCTCGCGCGAGCAGTACGAGAAAGCCGGATTCGAAGTGCTTGCGTTCGACCAAGTCGACCAAGCATGGGTTCTCGACGGCTTCGGCGCGCTCGGCTATCTCGATGGGCCTCGCGAGGACTCTGCGAAGCAACTCTTCTGTTGGTATACGATCGTGCGGCGCACGAGTTGATTGCAAGAGTTGATTGCAAGAGTTGATTGCAAGACTTGATTGCAAGTCTTGATCGCAAGACTTGATTGCACGGGTTGCATCTCGCATCCCACTCCGCTGTAGTTATGCGCTTGGAGCGCGTTCCTTCATTGCTGTGACGCATTCGCGTTGCTCGTTGAGCGATCCATGCAGGAAAAGTTCGGGTAAACCAGCGGACCCGAGTGATGCGCCACTTGTGACCAGCGTGACGCGCGTGCGGCGCTTGACGAAATCGATCTGCGCAGACACCTCGGTGATGTCGTGAAGCGGAATGCGCGTCTCCTTCGCGTACTCGCGCACGACGACCGCATCGGGCTCGAACTCCCAGACGCAGCGCTCAAGCGAGAGTCCGGTGGTGTTGCGTCGCCTCCGCCTGATCCATGCGTAGACCATGATTGCGATCGCGGCGAGCATGAGCAGAGCCCGCACTCGCGTGAACATACGGTCGAGCCCGAACGGACTCACTCCCCACGCGATTGCGAAGATGAGGATCAGGACGGCCGGAACAAGATGGCTGAGGCTGTGCACCCGTTCTGCGAGTTTCGCTTCGGGCGTCTCGGTGGGCATTCCGCTGACAACGAGATCGCCTGACAATCCGCGCGCGCCGCATTCGGGGCACGCATTCTCGTGCGCAAGCCCACGGCGTTGATAGCCGCAGGCGGGGCAGGGGAGTTCGCCATGAGTCGTTCTGCGTGTCGGCATACGAGTCAGCATGCGAGTCAGCAGCAGCGCTACCGTGCAAGCAACGCGATCGCGACCACGCAGAGGATGAAGTAGCTGACGAGCGTCGCCGCGCCCGCGTAGTCCTTCGCGATCCGTTGTCCGAAGAAGAGCATCACAATGTTCAGTGCTGCGAGTTGCGCGCCCCACAGTGCGACCTTTGGCCCATTTCCAAGGACGAGTTGCACGATTCCCGCGGCGCACAGCGCTCCCGCCGCGCACTCAAGAACTGTAATCACGCCGAGCATCGGCGCGACTTGTCCGCGCAAGGGCGTCTTCGCAAAGTGCCCGGTGAGCCAGGCGAGGTTCCCCTTGAAGTCGACGACCTTGTCGATGCCCGACTGGAGCAGGCAAATCGCGAGCATGGCGCTCGTCAGAATTTGCGCGGAGGTCCAAGGTTCGAGAATCGTTTCGAGCATCTGTGCGAGCATGTGTTCTCCAGTGGTTGCCGCGGGGCACGGCATGCACGGCGCAATGTATCGGTTCCGAACTCTGTCGCCCAAGCGATCGAAACAAGCCCTTCCGCTACATTGGCTGCGCATGGCGATTCCACTTCCACTTGTCGGTGCGATTGAGGCAGGCGGCACGAAGTTCGTGGTTGCAGTCGGCCGAGGTCCTCGCGCGGATTTGCTTGCGCGCGCGCAGTTTCCGACAGGTGACGATCCAGCGGCGCTCCTTACACAAGTCATCGCATGGCTTCGCGACGCCGAGCGCACGCACGGCGAACTCGCAGCGCTTGGCGTTGCGTCGTTCGGCCCAGTCGATCTTGATCCGACTTCGCCGAAGTATGGCTTCATCACGACGACACCGAAGCGCGGTTGGAAGAACACCGACATCGTTGGGCCGCTGCGCACGGCATTTCCGAACCGACCGATTGGCTTCGACACCGATGTCAACGGCGCTGCGCTTGGCGAAGGGCGGTGGGGCGCGGCGCAGGGGCTCGATGATTTTGTCTATGTCACTGTTGGCACGGGAATCGGTGGTGGCGGTGTCGTGCGTGGAAAGTTGATGCACGGACTCGTCCATCCAGAGATGGGTCACTTTCCGATGCCGCGTTTCGATGGCGACGATTTCGTCGGGTCATGCGCGATTCATGGTCGTTGTTGGGAAGGGCTCTGCGCGGGGCCAGCGATCGAGGCGCGCGCCGGAAAGCCCGCTGCGGAGATTGCTGCCGATGATCCCGTGTGGGACATCACTGCGCGATACATGGCGCATGCGTTTGCCACGCTGACCTATGTACTTTCTCCGCGACGCATCATCTTCGGTGGCAGCGTGCGTAAGGCGGGAAAGTTCGGCGAAAATGCGTTCCTCGCGAAGACACGCACGCATCTCCTTGAAGTGCTCGCGGGCTATATCGATGCTCCATCGCTCACGCCATCGGGCGTCGAGCAGTTCATCGTTCCACCGGCGCTTGGTGATGATGCGGGCGTCTGCGGCGCGATCGCGCTTGCGCATGATGCGCTGCAAATCTCGATGAATGCGGACCGTAGAAAGGCGTGAGCATGCAGAAGAAATCTGCGAGAAAGACGGCGACTGCGACTCGCACGAAGACGCAAGACAAGCCGCAACTTCTCTCGGGCGGCAATCCGCAGATTCCGCGTGGCGATGGAGATGCGCCAGTCGCTGCGTACATCGCGGCACTTCCGGATTGGAAGCAAGGTGTTGCTGAGCGGATTGATCGCGCGGTGATGGAAGCGGTTCCGCATGCGAAAAAGGCCGTGAAGTGGAATTCGCCCTTCTACGGAGTGGAAGGACACGGTTGGTTTCTCGCGATGCACGCGTTTGCGAAGTACATGAAAGTCACCTTCTTCCGAGGCACATCGCTTGAGCCGCAGCCACCCATTGCGTCGAAAGTTGCGGAGGTTCGCTACCTGCACATCGATGAACACGGCGCATTCGATGAAGCGCAATTCAAGCGTTGGGTGCGCGCAGCGAGCCGACTGCCCGGTGGCGAAGGTTTGGGGTCATGCTGATGGCAGGAAATGAGTTTGCGTGCCGCTCTCCTCACGCCTCGCTCCTCACGCCTCTCATGCCGAACTCTTATCCCTGATAGCCCGTGTCGCGCAGGCGGCGTCCCATCGGCTCATAGTCTGCTTCGTCTGCCTCGCGTGTGCCGAGCCCCTCGACATAGCGGTTGTACATACAGAAAGCGGCGGTAATCAGTACCGTGTCGTGGATGTCGTGATCGCTCGCGCCCGCTGCGCGTGCCCTCTCGATGTGCTCTGTGCGCACACCGAGCACGCAGTTCTGAAGTGCTCGTGAGAGTTCGAGCAGCGCCTGCATTTTCGGCGAGAAGCCCGACATGTCGTCCATCGCCAGCAGTCGATCAACTGCCACGCTTCGCTCGGGGCCAAGCCATGCGCGCGCGGCGGCCGCGTGCGACTTCTTGCAGAAGTTGCATCCGTTGAGATGCGAGGTCCACGCAGCGATCGTCTCGCGGTCGCCCTGATCGAGGCTCGCGGGCTGGCGAAGAATCGTCTCCGCAAGCCCGAGCAGATGCTTCGCTGCGTCTGGGCGGAACATCATCGGACCGCGAATCCCTGGGACATCGACCGGAAGCGTGATGTGGGGCATGCGCGCGATGGTACCCGCCCCGACTTGCCGCACGCTGCGTTCCCCACCATCATGCGCGGCACCATGCGAGCCCGCGTCATGACGCTCATCTCCTCCGCGTTCCTCACCGCCTGCGCGACCGTCGGTCCCGAGGGCGCCGTCGTCACCGCCTATCCGCCCGCGCGCCAGGTCGACCAGGTCGACGACTACCACGGCACCAAGGTCACCGACCCGTACCGCTGGCTCGAGAACGATGTGCGCGTCGATGCCGAGGTCGCCGCGTGGGTCAAGGCGCAGAACGAGGTGACCGACGCCTACCTCGCGTCGATCCCCGGCCGCGCCGCGATCCGCGCGCGCCTCGAGCGGCTCTTCGACTACCCGCGCTACTCGGCGCCATCGAGGGAGGGCTCGCGCTATGTCTTCACCAGGAACAGCGGCCTGCAGAACCAGTCGGTCGTCTGCATCCAGGATTCGCTCGACGGCGAGGCACGCGTGCTGCTCGACCCGAACACATGGTCGAAGGACGGCACCATCGCGCTCGCGGGCATGGCGTTCTCCGACTCGGGCAACCTCGTCGCCTTCGCGCAGGCCGAGGCCGGCTCCGACTGGCAGCGCTGGCGTGTGATGGAGCTCGCCACCGGCAAGGACTGGCTGCTCTCCGACGAGATCCGCTGGACGAAGTTCGGCGGCGTCTCGTGGTCGAAGGACGAGAAGGGCTTCTTCTACACCCGCTTCCCCGAGCCGAGGAAGGGCGAGGAGTTCCAGTCGCTCAACCTCAACAACGAGATCCGCTACCACCGCCTCGGCGCGCCGCAGTCGGAGGATCGGCTCGTCTTCTCGACGCCCGATCACCCGACCTGGGGCTTCGGCGCGACCGTGACCGAGGACGGCCGCTATCTCGTGATCGCGGTCTACGAGGGCACCGATCCCAAGAACCAGTTGCTCGTCCTCGACCTCGCCGATCCGGCCGCGAAGCCTCGCGAGATCGTCGGCGCGTTCGCGAACGAGTGGTCGGTGATCGGGAACGACGGCACGGTCTTCTACGCGAAGACCGACTTCGAGGCGCCGCGCGGGCGCGTGGTCGCGTTCGATGTGCGCGAGGGGCTCGGGTCGCTGCGCGAACTCGTGCCGCAGCAGGCCGAGGCGCTCGAGAGCGCGGGCATGGTGGGCGACTTCATCGTCGCGCAGTACCTGAAGGATGTCCGGCCGCTCGTCCGCATGCTGCGCACCGACGGGACGCCCGTGCGCGATGTCGCGCTGCCCGGGCTCGGCTCGGCCACTGGCTTCGGCGGACGCCGCCGCGACCGCGAGACCTTCTACACCTTCGTGTCGTTCAACCAGCCGGCCACGACCTACCGCCTCGATCTCGCGAGCGGCGAATCGACGCTGTTCCGCCGCACCGAGTCCGCGTTCGACGGGTCGAAGTACGAGGTCGAGCAGGTCTTCTATCCGTCGAGGGACGGCACGCGCGTGCCGATGTTCATCGTGCACAGGAAGGACGCGCCGCGCGATGGCGCGCAGCCGACGCTCCTCTACGGCTACGGCGGGTTCAACGCGTCGATGACGCCGTGGTTCACGCCCGTGTTCGCGTCGTGGCTCGATCTCGGCGGCGTGCTGGCGGTCGCGAACCTGCGCGGTGGCGGCGAGTACGGCCGCGAGTGGCACGAGGCGGGCAAGAAGGCGAACAAGCAGAATGTGTTCGACGACTTCATCGGGGCCACCGAATACCTCGTGCGCGAGAAGTGGACGCGCCCTGATCGCCTCGCGATCAAGGGCGAGTCGAACGGCGGGCTCCTGATCGGCGCGGTGATGGCGCAGCGGCCCGAGCTCTTCGGCGCGGCGCTTCCCGGCGTTGGCGTGATGGACATGCTTCGCTTCCAGCGCTTCACCGCCGGCCGCTACTGGACCGACGACTACGGCTCCTCCGACGACGCCGGCGAGTTCAAGGCGCTGTACGCGTACTCGCCGTACCACAACCTGCGCGCGGGGACGGCGTATCCCGCGACGATGGTGACGACCGCCGACACCGACGACCGCGTGGTGCCCGGCCACTCGTTCAAGTTCGCGGCGCGCCTGCAGGAGTGCCACGCGGGCGACGCGCCGGTCCTGATCCGCATCGAGACCGCCGCCGGCCATGGCGCAGGCAAGCCGGTCTCGAAGTCGATCGACGAGACCGCCGACATGTGGGCGTTCCTCGTGAAGGTGCTGAAGATGGAGACGCCCGACGCAACACGCTGACGGTGGCGCGTTCGAGGTTTGGTCTTGGTTGAGAATCGTGGCGTCGGGGTCCGCGGAAGTGAGTGCGGTTCACCGCGCCGGAATCGTGAGCACAGGAGGCGCCGCGGGAGCTGCCGACTGGATGCGACACAGTTGCATGAAAAGCGCGAGCGTATCTTTCGAGCGAATGTCGTCGTTCGCGATGCTGTAATGCCAGCCGCCGTACTCAATCGCGATGATCGCGTCGGTCGGACGCTTCGTGCTCACGCGGACATGAATCTCGTCACCTGGGCTCGCTGGGACCGTCCAACCGCGCTGCGATTCGGGCACCTCGATACTCTCCGCAGCCTCGAACATCGCAGAAAAGAGCGAGCGAAGTCGGAAGTTCTCAAGCGAGATCGTCTTGTCTTCGACCTTGAGGTCGAATCCGCCGTCGGCGCGCTTCTCGACCGACAGTCTGCCGACAGCCTCGGCGGCGACGAGCGTCTCGACGAACTCCTTGAACTCACGGTGACTCGGCGATTTCGGACGCGCGGAGAGCACCTCACCACCTGACGGCGTGATGCTTTCGACAAGAAGATCGCACAACTTCTGCACTGGCCAACCAGCGCGCAGCAGCATGCCGAAGTGCTGCGGCGGAATCTCGATCATGAGTTGCTGTACATACTGCTGCCCCTCAACAGGCGTGTATGAAATCGTGGGCTTCGATGAGAAGGTGTAGTTTCCGGTCACGCCGACGAGCGACTGGTCGCCCTGCTGTGCGGTTGCTTGGGCGCCGCCCGACACGGTGTTCTCGTACGACGCGGTGAGCGAACCCGCCTGCAGAAAGAGCGGTGCTTCGCGAAAGCGCATGCGCACGAGGTTCAGCAGCATTTGCTCGTTCTGGCTTTGCTGGATGATCGTGTTGAAGTCGGTGAAGTCGGCGCGAAGATTCTCCTTCGCAGCCTGACAGCCGCCGCCCGTGAAGCAAAGGCAGGACGCGGCGCCAAACAAGATCGCGGCCACGAGCGAGCGTGTGGCGGATCGGCCTTCGTGCAGGGGGAAGGCGGGGGAGTGATCGTTCAGCTGCATGATGCTCCGCTGACGGCGTCGATGAGAAGCCGCGCGGTCGCACTGTACGGGAAAAGGCGACTACGACGCGCGCGACGACAGCTCCCACTCAAGGAGATCGATATCGGGCAGTCGGTCACTGACGCCCGGGATCCCAAGCCTGCGCAGCATGTTGAGGCATTGCGCGCGATGATGGGCGCCGTGCGTGGCGACATGCGCAAGCATGCCGCCGAGCGTGAAGCGGTAGGCTGTGCTACCGAGGGTCACCTCGGACTGCGACGCGAGTCCGCGGTGCCGCGCCCGCGCCGCGCTTGCCGCGAGATCGGCGGCCGCGAGGTCGAGTAGCGCGCGCAGTTCGATGGGCGTGCGGCGCGTGCCGTCCTCGATCGACGGCCGGACTTCCCGCGGCGCGCCGTCGATGCGATCCGCCCAGCGGAACATCGCTCCCACGATGTGGGTGAGCGTGTCGTGCAACGACCCTGGGCCGATTTCAAAGGTTCGGTGCCACGCGCCGTCGTCCAGCGCCGCGCACGCGCGCAGCACCTCGCGCGTCGCCCATGCGTTGTGTTCGAGCATGATGTCGAGCGTGTCGCCCGGTTGTGGGTGCGGCGCAGTGATCGCTGCCCTCTCGCCGACCACGAGCATCACGAACCCGTCGTAGCCCTTCGCGCCGACCGTCTGCACGCCCGCAGCCGCAAGCCGCGGATCGCGCGCGATCACCTCCATCATCGCGCGTACGCCTTCGACGCTCGCGTCACCAGTACCTGCTTCGATCACTCTCCCGCGATGGATCGCGTTGTCGACGATGATGACGGTTCCCAGCCGCGAAAGCGCGAGCGCATGCTGGAGATATACCGCACACTGATCCCTGTTCGCGTCGATGAAGACGAGGTCGAAGGGCGGCGTGCCTGCGGTGCGAAGCGCTTCGAGCGACGCGGTCGCCGGGCCAGCGATGACTTCGACACGCGGAGCGACGCGGGCACGCGCGATGTTCTCGCGTGCGAGTTCTGCGCGCGCCGGTTCCAGTTCCAGCGTCACGAGCATGCCATCGGCGGGCAGCGCACGCGCAAGCCAGATCGCGCTGTAGCCGGCCAGCGTGCCGACCTCAAGAATTCGCCGCGCATCGATCGCGCGCGCGAGTACCTCAAGCAGCCTGCCCTGTGCGGGTGCGACCGCGATTGCGGGTAGCCCCGCGGCTGCTGCTGATGCCGCGGTTGCCATGAGCGCGGCGTCCTGCGGCGCCAGCCACGCTTCCAGTGCGTGGTCGACAGCGTTCCACAGGTCTTGATTCGGGGTGGGCGGTTCCATGGCGGAAGTATCGCGAAGTTCCGGACGCGGTGGCCATCCGGCCAATGGACTGCGCGGGATCGTGTGCGCGTGACCTACCGCGTACCTTCAAGGAGCACCGCCGGAACCGCACCAAGCCCCGGCATCACATTCGACATGCGCATGGTGCAGGCCGCGGAATCGCGGAAATCAAGTTCGATGATCCAACCCCATGTTGCCTCACCGGCGTCGTAGGTGGTGAAGAGCCGAAGCACACCGCCCTCTGGTGACAGCTCGAGAAACCCATGCAAGGTGAACGGCTCGCGCGCATGAAACGTGTCGGTCCATGTCGCTTGCAGCGCGCCGGGCTGACCCTTCAGCGTGAGTTCGCCCGTCTGCGGTTTGCCTTCGTGCGACCATGTGTAGCGCACGGTGCGGTCGCCGATCTCGATCGTGCCGTCCGATTGGAACGGCTTGTTTGGATCCATGATCCAGAGTCGATTCTCGCCCCGCCAAGCGCCATGATGCGAAGCGGGCAAAGAGACTTGGCTTGTCGGCGAGGTATTCATGGTGGTCGATTCTGCAGGTTGATGAAGTGCATCGGATGAGGGCGCACGCAAGTATGTCCACGACACGAGTGGAACGAGTCCCTCGCCCTCGATCACTTCGAGCAGTTCGGTGTCGAAGCGCTCATTGCTCACAAACATCCAGTGCCGTACGAGGTGTCGAACATCGCCTTCTTGGTCGATATCGATCTGCGCTTGCGCGGTCTTCTCCCCAAAGGTGACGGTGCCTTCGAAGGTCCCGTTTCGAAACGAGTTCGAGCCGCGTACGCGCACGGTGTTGGTCGTCGGATCGACGAAGAAGATCTGTTCCTCATGCCAAGGGTCGCTTGTCGGCGAGAAACTTCCTCCGATGACACGCAGTGATCGGCCGTCCTCTTCCCAACGCCATGTTTCGCGCAGCACGGTTCCCGAGGCGAGTATGGTCGTCCATTCGCCCGACGCAAGATGCGCGAAACCTTGCAACGGATTGGTCTCGATCGCGGCGGTTGGACGCGTTGCATCTGCCTCGCGCGTGCGTGGAGAACACGCTGTGCCCGCGACAGCACCGATGGAGACGAAGAGCGAAACTGCGCCAACGCGCAGGAGCATGTGTGCTGCAGGTGGTTTCATCGGAGCGCTCGGAGCGATCCGCGCAGGATACGGGGCGGCGTCGCGTGTGGTCGCGGGTATCCTTCGTTCCCATGCGTGTTCTATCGATTGTCATCGGGTTCGTTTCCGCCATGCTCCTTCAAGCCTGCACCGCGCAACCGCCGATCGCCCAACAGCAGCCGTATGTCGTGAAGAGCGCGCACGGCGATCGCGTCGACGAGTACTACTGGTTGCGCGATGATGACTCCAAAAGGAAGCGCCCCGAGATCATGGCGTACCTCGAAGCCGAGAAGGCCTACTGCGATGCGATGACCGCGCATCTTGGGCCGCTTCGCGAAACGCTCGTGAAGGAAATGCGTTCGCGCATCAAGGAAAATGACGCGACTGTGCCCGCCTTCAACCGTGGTGCGTGGTACTGGAGTGAGTTTGAGCAAGGCGCCGAGTACGCGAAGGTGTATCGCCAGAAGGGGGACGCCGCGGGGCGCGATCCGAAGGCGCCCGTCGAACTTCTCCTCGACGGACCAACGCTTGCGAAGGGTGAAGACTTTTTTGCGATCGGCGATTACGCCATCAGCGACGACGGTCGCTATCTCGCATGGACGCAAGATACGAGCGGCCGACGCATCCACACGCTGTTCATCAAGAATCTCGCGACCGGTGAAGTGCTTCCAGATCGCATCACCCCCACGCTTGAAAC
>JASGCF010000425.1 GCA_030054275.1 Limnohabitans sp.
GTCGAACATCGGTAAGCGCTCCACAAACCCCACCTAGCCAATCGCGAGCTGTGCACCGATGCTGCTCTCTCACCGTTAGAGAGGAGCCACACAACAATGTCAGCAGAAGAGCATTTGACACCGGCGCAACAGCGCTGGCGGAGTCACTTGGAGCGGATGGAGGAAGAGGGCCTATCGATACGTGCTTACGCGCAGCGAGAAGGCATCAGTGAGCAATCGCTGTATACATTTCGGCGTAAGCTGAAGCAGCGTAGCAATCCTTCGGCGGCGCCTGTGGGGTTCGCGACGTTCAACGTGTCGGGCTTGCGCGATGCGGGACGAGGGAGCTGTGTGCTGGAATGGGCGAATGGGGTGCGTCTGCACTGTGAGGGATGGCCGGACCCGGCGTGGTTGATCGCGGTGATGGAGCAAGCGCCGCGGCGTTTAGTGTCCACGCGCGCATGATGCGTCCGGGCTTGGCGGTAAAGCGGGTGCATTTGTGCCAGGCACCCGTCGACTTCCGAAAGTCGATTAACGGACTGACCTTGCTGGTCGAGCAAGGGCTGGCGTTGAACCCGTTTGCGACGGAGTCGCTGTACGTGTTCGTCAATCGTCAGCGCGACAAGGTCAAGATCCTGTACTGGGAACGCAACGGTTTTTGCCTCTGGTACAAACGGCTGGAATCGCAGCGGTTTCATTGGCCATCGCAGACGACGGCAGAATCAGTGAGCGTGTCGGCGCAAGAATTGAACTGGCTGTTGGATGGCTTCGATATTTGGCGCCAGTCGCCACATCGGGAGTTGCAATTGGGAAGTTGTGGCTGACGTCCTGCGGTAAACTTGCCCGATGACGATGGTTGCCGCGAACGAACCGACAGATGTTGTTTCGCTGCAGAAGGAACTGCGGCGCGTTCGCGCGCAATTGGCGGCGACCGAGTTGAAGCTGGCGTGCATGTGGGAACGCTGGCAGTTGGAACGTCATCGTCTGTATGGCCGCAGCGCCGAAGATGCGTCGAGTCAAGGCGAGTTGTTCAATGAAGTAGAAATGATGGCCGAGCCGGTTGTGGCGGCCGACAGCCAGATACCTTCGGAAACGACGACGGCATCCAAGCCATCGCGCGGTGGTCGCCGTCCGCTGCCAACGCATCTGCCGCGTATCGAGATCGTTCACGCGTTGCCGGAAACACAGCGGGTGTGTGGTTGCGGCTGCATCCAGCAGGAAATCGGCCGCGATGTCAGCGAACAGCTCGACATCATTCCGATGCGTGTACAGGTGTTGCGCCATGTGCGGGTGCGCTACGCCTGCCGTTGCGGCGATCACGCTCCGGTCACCACACCGTTACCCGCGCAACCGATCCCCAAGAGCATCGCCAGTCCCGGAACGCTGGCGATGATCGCCACGCTCAAGTTCGTCGACGGCGTACCGCTGTATCGGATTGCGCAGCGCGTGCTGCAACGCACCCGTGCCGATATTCCGCGTCAAACCCTGGCGCGCTGGATGATCCAACTCGCCCAACTGCTGCGGCCGCTACTCAATCTGTTGCGTGAGACCTTGCACGAAGGCGTGCTCATCCACATGGACGAAACGACGACTCAAGTGCTCAAGGAACCCGACAAGCCGCCCGAAAGTGCCTCCTACATGTGGGTGCAAGTCGGAGGCCCACCGCAAAAACCGGTCATCCTGTTCAACTACGACCCGCGTCGTGCGGGCAGCGTGCCCGTGCGTCTGCTCGATGGCTGGACAGGGACGTTGATGACAGATGGCTACGATGGCTACACCGCCGTGGTGGCCGCCTCAGGTATCACGCATCTGTGCTGCATGGCGCATGCGCGCCGCCGCTTCATCGACGCCCAGCGCGCGCAGCCCAGCGGCAAGACCGGAAAAGCCGATGTCGCCATCGGCCTGATCGGTAAACTCTATGCGATCGAACGTCGCATCGCGAACGCCATACCAGAAATACGCCGGCGTGTGCGTCAGAACGAAAGCCGCGCCATCCTCGATCAGCTACGTCGTTGGCTGGACGAATCTTTGCCCACCGTTACCCCGAAAAGCACGCTCGGCGGGGCTTTGGCTTATCTCGACAAGTATTGGCCACGGCTGGCCCGCTACATCGAAGACCCGCGTTGGCCCATCGACAACAACGCCGCCGAAAACGCCATTCGTCCCTTTGTTATTGGGCGTAACAACTGGATTTTCAACGACACGCCCAATGGCGCACACGCTAGCGCCGCCATCTACAGCCTGATTGAAACCGCTCGCGCTAACGGCCTGGAACCGTATACCTACCTGCGTCACGTTGCCCGACAACTGCCTCAAGCCCAATCACTCCTCGACATGGAAGCCTTGCTTCCGTGGAATCTATGCAAGGCAGATCTGATCACGGAGCTGGGTGCGTGAGGTAGATGGGGAGTTTGGAGCGCTTACCGAACAGCGTGACGACCTGCGCTGTGTTCTTCGCCAATCCCTTGAAGCGAACCATCACGTAGCCGATGCGGCGGGCCGCGCGCTGCCGGACCAGCGGCCGGCGGCGGCGCGACTTTGCGGAG
>JASGCF010000426.1 GCA_030054275.1 Limnohabitans sp.
TGTCCACGCCGCGCGGGTTTACGCTCGATACGAACTACCTTGAGATTCCGGGCACCGCATCGGCGTACCTCGTCTTTGGCCCGAGCGCACCCGTCCTCGTCGAATGCGGCTGCGCGGTCGCCTTCGAGACCGTCTGCACGCAACTCGCTCAGCACGGAGTGCGCCCCGCTGATCTCGCTGGGCTCTTCGTCACCCACATTCATCTTGATCACGCTGGATCTGCCGGACACTTCGCTCGCGAAGGTGTGCCGGTTTTCGTTCATCCGCGTGGCGCCCGACATCTCATCGATCCGACACGCTTGATTGCTGGGTCGCGCGCGGTGCACGGCCCCCGCTACGAGCGTTGGTACGGCGATCCGCTGCCGATCGCGCCGGAACTCGTCTTCGCAATCGAACACCGAGCGACCGTCGCATGTGGAGGCCTGCGATGGACCGCCATCGAAACACTTGGCCACGCGCGACATCACCATTCGTGGGCGGTTTCCGCGATCGACACAAGTGCACCGATCGAGACGGTTTTCGTTGGTGATGTACTCGGCATGATTTCGCCGCGTTCGTCGTACATGTCGATTCCCGTGCCGCCGAGCGACATTGATATCCCTGCGTGGAATATGGCGCTCACACGACTGCATGCGCTTCCCGTTGGCATCGATGCTGTGCTGACACATGGCGGACGAGTGGGACTTCATGCGCACTTGCAAGCGTTCATGGCACGCATGAACGAAGAACTTCCGCTACTCGAAGAACTTGTCGAAGTTGCGAAGTCTGACCCGCTCGCCGCTGACGCACGCTATCGCGACTTCCTTCTTCCCCGCGCGAGCGTGGCTGGACTTGAGGACAATCTCGCTGCCATGCTGCTTGGGAAAGCATTTCGCGGCATGAATCTCGCTGGAATCACAGATGCCGTGGCCAACGGGCGATTTGTGAACCGCGTCGAAGTTCGCGTCGGAGTCGACGAGGCTCGAGCCTAGAAATGCACACTTTCGAGAAAGCGTTCAAGTTGACGCGCGATGAGCCAGTCTAAAGCGCTTCGAGTTGAGTGTGCCGTCGATCCCCACATGGCGATGCTCGGCTCAAGGAACTCGAGATCCGCGAAGACCTGCAACTGACCATGCACGACATAGGCCTGTGGTAAGCGTGTTCCGAAGTATGCACTCGCTGCGTTCGTGCCCGGCTCACCGATGGCAACCGATGGCTGCAGCAGCAATTCGCGATCGTTGAGATACCAAAGATCAGTCATGACCAAGGGCACTAAGCGCCGCGACTCGTCTGCAATGTGTGTGCGCTGCCATTGACGAATCGCTGCCACCAAGCGATTCGCAAGCGGCCGATCTGCGATTTCAGCCCGCGGATGCGCTCCAACCACAATCGGAAGGAGTCGCGCGGTTTCGAGCTCCGCATCTGGTGGCATCACCGCCCACGCCGCGTCAATCGCAGCATCGGCCATGCCTTGCGTGTGCGGAAGCGACGGATTCGACGATTGATGCATAGGAGTCCTATCGGCCCGAAGGCGGGTTTCCGAACAACCCGCGGACGCCGTCGGATCTTTCGGCGATCACTCATGCATCGCAAGATCCACGCGCGGCTCGGGATAGGTCCAACTCGACAAGAGCAGCCGCAAAGGCTCCTTTGATGTGGGCATCTCGTTTTCGCCGTCGTCTTCGTCCGCTTCAAGACCAACGGAGTCCGCAGCCCCGCGCGCGACCCCCTTCGCAAGCCCCTTCGCGCGCTCTCGCAACCCAAGCCCCGAAATCCCCGATCCCGCCTTCGCGCGACCTGTGCCTGGCTTTCCCATCATGACCGGAAGGTAGAAGGACACGACCTTTGTGCGCTTGATAAGCCGAATCTCAAGCCCGCCGCCTGCGAGGGTGACCAAGACCAGCGCGTCTTTGACCGTCCAAAGTTCGCCGCGGCTGTCGCGAATCCAACCGGCACCGATGACGGTTTCGCGACCAAAGAATCGCGGCAGATTGAGTCTGCGTCGAATCAATGGATCGCGAAGCACGAGGTACATCCCAACCCCGACCATCGCGATACCTGGGTAACTGGTCCAAACGAGCGGCGCGCCGGCACGGAGCGACGCGACCGCTCTGATCCAAAAGTGCATCGACTGCGCGATGAGCATGAATCCGAAAAAACAAATCCCCGCTGGAACCGACGATGTGTCGAGGACCTCTGGCTCGGGCAAATGTCCGCGCGGTGCGAGCGACTTCGCGAACTTTTCGCGCCCTACCACATCAAACAACGCTGTATCGAAAACGAGCGTTGGCCGCGGTTCCAGTGCGAAGAGCGCCGCGTAACTCGCCGGATCGCGATAGGCCTTGCGCGACTTACCACGATCAGGCAACAACTTTCCGATCGGATCCTCGAGCGCGCGTGCGCGGCGACGCATCATCGCCTCGCGCTCAACCTTCATCGCGCCAACCATGCCGATCGCAAGCAGCAGCGCCACCCACGCGATGATGAGAAAGACGATGAGGCCAACCCACCAACGGCCGCTCGCCGCTGCGATACCAACGCC
>JASGCF010000427.1 GCA_030054275.1 Limnohabitans sp.
GCCACAACCCATCCGGCGTGCTCTCGGGCCTCGGACAGCAGAATTGGGCCTTTTACAACGGGGCGCTCTCAACGCCGTGCAAACTTGCAGAAGACATCGACTGCAGTGGCGCGGTCAACGCCGCCGATCTTGCCCGTGTGCTCTCTGATTGGGGCGACGGGAGCGGCCCAGCAGATCTTGATGGAAGCGGCGCAGTGGACGCTGCGGATCTTGCGCGGGTGTTGAACGCATGGGGCGATGTTGAATAGCGTCGTACACTGCGTGTCCCGTCATGCCAGCGAAAGAAACACCAGCAGCTCGTATTGACCGACTCATCGCCGCTGGTGACAACCGAGGCGCGCTTGCTGCTTCGGATGAGTTGCTGCTTCAAGCGCCAAACAGTTTCATTGGCCGATTCGGGCGCGCTCGCGCGCTGGTGCGGCTTGGATTTGAAGCTGAGGGTGGACGCGAATTGGAGTTGGCTGCGAAGTTGTCGCCGAACGACGAGCATTTGTTGCTTGTGCGCGGCCGATACGAGTTTCGCAACGGTCGGGCCGACGAAGCAATCGCCATGCTTGAGCGGGTTGCGAAGGGGCGAAGCGCGCATGCGATGGAGGCTGCGTTCTCGTTGCTCGATGCGTATCACTACGCGGGGCGCCGCGAAGAACTTGCTGCGATGGTGCGTGCTGGTGGTCCTTGGGCGAAAGACCCACGCGCGCTTCTCCACGCAGCGCGCGCGGCTGCGGTTGAGGATCGCGAGCGCGGCATTGAAGCGATGCTTGCGATTTGGCGAAGCAATGCGCCGGTGGTTACGCGACGATATGCCGGCTTTGAAGGAGCAGAATTGTTGGATCGCGCGCAGCGATATCGCGACGCGTTTGATCTGATGCGCGAGGTACATCGCACAACCGCGCCTCCTGCAGAAATCGACTCGTGGCTTGGGCCGCTTCGTGCGCAGTATGCGCTGTTTGAGAAAGGCGCTGGTCACTTCAAAGCGCGCGTTGCACGCGCAGACGGCGATCTGCGAACAGCGTTCGTGGTTGCGTTACCGCGATCTGGAACAACGCTCCTTGAGCACATGCTGGATCGGCATCCGGCTATCGGTGGAATTGGCGAATACACAGGGCTCACAGCGATTCGCAAGCAACTCGCAGATTCGCCCGCGTGGCCGCAGCGACCGACACATCTTCCCGATGCCGTGTTCGCGCGTATGCGAGCCGAGTACCTCGACGGTGCGCGCACACTGGCGAAATCAGGCGCGCAGTGGACCTTCGATAAAAGTTTACTTGCGTGGAGTTCGCTTCCCGAAATCGCAACACTCTTCCCAGATGCAGTTGGGCTTGCGATCGATCGTGATCCGCGCGACAACGCAACGAGCATCTTCTTCTCGCATCTCAATGTTGCATTGAATCCTTGGATGGGTGACTTCGCGGCGATTCGCGAACTGCTTCGCTGGCAGAGGCTCATTGTGCCACGCGCAATGGATGTACTTGCGATCGCACATGAACGCGTGGCGTATGAAGATCTCGTCGAAGATCCGGCGCGTTTCGCAGCACGCTGCTTGGCTCGCATGGAACTTCCCATGGATGAACGCGTCCTCTCGCCCGAAGCGGGAACCCGCGTGGCAGCGACGCTGTCGCATGCGCAGGTTCGTCGCCCAATCAATCGCGCCGCGATTGGTCGCTGGAAAAACTACGAGTGGGCGTTCGACGGCTCGTGGGACGAACTGGTCGAACTCCACGCATCACTGCGCGCTGCGCAGCCTGCGTGACGATATTCTCTCGTCCTTTGGTCCTTTGGTCCTTTCGTCCCTTCGTCCTTTCCGACGAGAAATCACGCGCTTGCTTACGCCACCGAACGCGATGCTGCAGCTGGCGAAGATTTCGCGGCTGGTACTGCGGGCAGGGGAGCGACGCGCGTTGCACTCGGTGTAGCTTTGGGGTTGGCCACGCGCGAGCGAACTGCAGCCGACTGCTCGACCGGAATCGCGGTGGTATCGATACCTGCTGCGTTCAGGAAGAAGCGACGGCAATCGTCGACACCAGCACGGTGCTCGATGTAGTCGTACGCAAAAGCGAGTGCGTCTTCGCGACGATCTTGACGCGCGCGTGCGTCAAGCGTTGTCCAACGCTCGATCGCGTCGCGCCACGCCTCTGGACGATCGAGCGACAGAACCTCAAGCGCATCGCTCTCGCCACCACGCCACGGAGTGCGATCACTCACAAGCACAGAAGTTCCCGCCGACAGCGATTCAAGCACCACATGGCCGAAATTCTCGCCGCGCGAAGGCAGCACGAAGAGATCGTGTTTCGAGAACTCGTGTGGCACATCTTCAGGCAATACAGCGCCTTCATAGGTCGCGTGAATATGCGGTGGAAGTGCTGCGATCTTCGCTTGACACTGCTGCCAATAGGTTGCGCTTTCTTGCAAGCCGTGAATCGTGAATTCCACTTCACGGCGCACCGTGGCAAGCACATCAAGCAAGAAGTCGAGGTTCTTGACGGGTGCGAGCCGTGACAAGAAGACAATGCGCAGCGG
>JASGCF010000066.1:0-4326 GCA_030054275.1 Limnohabitans sp.
TGCCCGTCGACGCAGTAATGGCAGCGAATCCGTTTGCCACAGCTTCGCAGATGTAGCGGTCATGGGTTGTTTCGCCCGTCAGAATGCACCCAAGTCCAACGACAGCGTCGATATCCGCGCGCGAAGCCAGCGCGTGCGCGATCGCGATCAGTTCGAACGACCCTGGTGCATCCACCAACACGAGATCGCCCTCGTTGCCGCCGAGACTGAGGAAGTCGGCAACAGCGCCCGAGCGCAGCGCAGTCGTGACCTCGTGGTGGTAAAGACTGGTGGCGATGCCAACGCGGAGTCCTCTCGCGTTGGCCGTCAGTGGTACGGCGGTGTGCATGGGGCGTCGATCCTACGCGATGCGGCGGAAGCCGTGGCGACACTCCCGTATGATCGCGCCCGTGGCATCTGTGACAAAACGCCTCTTGGCCGCGGTTGAACTCTCACGGCTTCCCGTTGCCTTCGGCGCCGTCGCGAATGCGTGGCTGGCCGTGTTCGTGGCCCGCGCCGACCCAACGCTGACAACGACGCCCGCAGCGACGCTGCCACTCGGCGCAGCCCTCGGCGCAAGCGCGGTGCTTGCTGTGGGTTTCATGACTTTCGGTGCTGCGCTGAATGACTTCCTCGATGCGAAGCACGACCGCGCCTTCGCACCAGATCGACCCATCCCCTCCGGCAGCGTGCGTCCGCGCCGCGCCATGCAGTTCGCAATCGCAGCGCTGTTTGCAGGCCTTCTCGGAGCCCTGCCGTTTGGGCCGATCGCGCTGGCGTTCGCCATGGCGCTTGCCTGCGTGGTGTTGGCGTACGACGCATTCGCCAAGCATGTGCCAGCGTTCGGCATCGTGCTTGCAGGCCTCGCCACGATGTTCTCGATGCTTGCCCCCGCCGCCGAAGTGACCTTCACGCTGCCCATTTGGCTTGCAATGAGCCAAACGATGGGCGTTGGGTTTCTCGCGTACATCCTCGGAGAAAAGCGCCCGCGTCTCACCACCCGTGCCATTGCGCTTGGAGCGCTCGGATGGGTGTTCTGGTCGCTCGCGCTCTTCGCCGTCGCGGCGTGGCGAAACGAAGGCGAGGTGCTTCCCGCATGGTTTGCACCCGAACGACTTGCGATTCCTGTGGCTGCGGCCGTTGCAGGAGCACTGCTTGGTTCATGGAAACTTCGCAATGCGCGAGGACCGCGTGCAACCGAGCGGCTCCTGCGCTACGGGAGCCTTTGGAAGAGTCTGGTGACCGCTGCGTGGCTCGGCGCCCTCGATATGCCTGTTGCGGCCGCCTCGGTTGGCGCGCTCGCGATCGCCATCTTCGCGATCGTGGCCGTGCTTCGCGAGGCTGGGCCGCAACTCAGCGAGCCTGTCGGTTGGCGGTCGTAGCGCGCTCGCCCCCGCGCGAACGGTTCGCGCGTTATTCTGCGAGAAGTGCCTCTCCTCACCGCGCTTTCCACATGTTCAACGACCGCGCATCGCACATTTTTCGTGCGGCTTCGGACAGACCATGCGCCACGCGCCGTGCGCTTTGCGCTTGCTGCGTCCGTTGCTGCGGTCACACAGACCGCGCTCGGACAGTTGGAAAGTTCGCAGCAAGCGGGCGCTGCAAACGAAGCGCGATCGACACGCAAGACGATCGACGGAGCGAGTTTGGGCGGCTTCGTGTTGCCAAGTGCTCCAGTCGATGGTCGCTGCACCATGGCTGCGACGCGTGGATGGCGCTGGAAAACCGACGACACCCAACGCCTCCTGCTCGATGGAGATGTGCGCATTCGCCTCAGCGGCTACAACTTCAGCGCGCGACGCGCTGTTGTTTGGATCAATCGGCTGCCGGTGGCAACTGCAGCGACCACTTCGGATGGCGCAGAATCGGTTGTGACGCAAATCGCGATTTGGTTTGAACGAGCCGACGAACCAACCCGTCGCGCAGGCTTGGGCGCAAGCGGTCGTGATCTGTTGGTGACGGCGACCATTCGCGGATCGGTTGATGTATCGCTGGTCGTTGCGGAAGAAGGCGCGCCGTTGGATGGAGCATTTGTGGCGCGCGGCGAATCGCGTCTTGCTGGATATCTGCGAGGTTTACAGCAGAAAATCGCGGAGGGCAGCGCGAAGCTCGCTTCTGGTCCAGGGCGCGACACACCAACCACGCCTGTTGAACGCGATCCACAACCAGGCGGAACACTGATCGCAGCAGCGGCAGCAGCGCCTCCTCTCCCAGATGCCATCATGGTGACGGCACCAAGCGTGGGCACACTTCCGATCTTTCAGCCCGACGGCACACTGTCGTTTTCTGCGGATTCGATCGTGATCGATGAAAAGCGTGATCACATCGCGGTGCAGGGCATGGTGGAGCTTGAGTATCTCGCTGCGATCGGCGGCACTGAGCGCAAGTTGCAGCTCTCCGCAGAGAGAGGCGTGATCTTCTTGGCCCCGGGCGCGTTGCAGTCGTTGCGTGAGGGTTCGCGCACGATCGATGTGTCACTCTTGCAAGGCATCTATCTCGAAGGCGCCGTACAAGCATCGGACGGGGACTACGCACTTCGTGGTGCTCAAATCTACTACGACCTCGCCACCAATCGTGCTGCGATTGTCGATGCGGTGCTGCGCACCTACGACCGACGCCGCAACGATTTGCCGATCTACACGCGCGCTGCGGAATTGCGCCAAGTTGCGAGAGATCAGTGGACGGCCGAGCGTGCCACGATTTCCACAAGTGAGTTCTTTACGCCACATCTCTCGATCGGCGTCGAGCGTGTCACCGTGACAGAGCGTCCAACGATCGATGGTGACACGAGTACAAGTGGAACCTATCTCAATGCGGAGGGCGCGTCTGTACAGTTCTTCGGCACGCCGGTTGTGCCGCTTCCTGGCTACGAAGGGCGGCTTGAGACCATTCCGCTTCGTTCGGTTGCTGCGGGTTACGACCAAGGAAAGGGCGTCGAGTTTTCGACAGACTGGGATCTGATGTCGCTCATTGGCGCTGCACCGATTGCAGGGCTGGATGCCGAGCTTTCGGTCGATGCGTACACCGAGCGCGGCCCTGGTGTTGGCACTACATTCGCCCTTGGTGGCGATTTGGGAAGTGGCGTCATTGATCTCTACGGGCTCTACGACTTCGGCGGGGACGATCGCACGAGTTCTGGACTTGATGTGCCCGTCGACGCAGGACCTCGCGGCATTGTCGATGCTGCGTGGCAGACAGCACTTTCGGCAGATTTCACGCTGCAAACACAACTGGCCGCTATCTCCGATGAGACCTTTGTCACTGCGTGGCGTGAGAACGATTTCGATAATCGCCGCGAGTATGAAACAAGCGTGTTCATCAACGGCATTACCGACAACACGGCGCTGTCGCTGCTTGCGAAATACGACCTCAACGAGTTCATTTCGAATTCGTACCTGCTCGCGAGCCGCGGATATGTGGTCGACAAGTTGCCCGAACTCTCGTATCGCCGTTATGGCGATGAAGCGTTTGAGGGGCTGTCGTGGACACAACAGTGGTCTGCCAACGCAATGTCACTGCAGCCAACCTCTGGCACACCAAATTCTCTCGGTGTGCCGATTGGCGCGTGGGGCAATGTCATTGGTCCGAATCAAGACATTGATTCTGTCTTCGAAACTGCTGGGTACAGCGACAACATTGTGTCGCGTTTCGACACGCGTCACGAGTTGAGTTTGCCGCTCGCAGATCAAACCGGAACCTTCGCGCCGTTCGTCACCGGACGAGCCACGGGCTATCTGCTCGACGAATTCAATCTCTACTCGAGTGATGCCGAAAATCTCCGCTTCCAAGCCGGCGGCGGTGTTCGTGGATCGTTGCGCTATTTGCGCGTCGATGATTCGGTACAAAGTCGTTTGTTCGATCTCAACCGCATGCGCCATATCGTCGAGCCATACGGAACAATGTGGGCCGGCTGGGATTCGCTCGCGGAAGGCGCGCTCCCGATCTACGACCAAGATGTCGAAGGTACGACGGGTGGCGCTGCTGCGAACATCGGCCTCCGCAACACGCTGCAAACGCAACGCGGCGGCTCTGGTGCTTGGCAGTCGGTGGATTGGGTGCGCTTGGATACCGGCGTCGTCGTGAACGACGGCGGGAGCGACTTCACCCAACAACCTGTCAATCCGCTCGATCCCGCATCAAGTTTGCAGTGGGCGCAATCACCGATTCCGGCGTTCTACTCATTCCGCCCAGACTTTTCGCAATGGGGAAGCCATGCCTACGGGCTTTCAACTTGGGAAATCTCCGACTCACTGACGCTCGGCGGCACTGCGAAGTACCTCTTCGAAGACACACCGTTCGTCACCGATCCTGACAGCGCGCTTGAGAATCTCGCGATGGGATCGCTTG
>JASGCF010000066.1:4426-11145 GCA_030054275.1 Limnohabitans sp.
ACCAACAACAACCAGTTCGGCAACTACAACCCAGCAGCGGGAGCGTTCCGATGAGTAAGCAGCGGCCACGAGTTTTGGCAATCGCGTCCAAGGGTGGACACTGGACAGAGTTACGCCGTATTCGTCCAGCCTTCAATGGTTGCGAAGTCATCTGGGCTTGTACCGATGCCTCGATCCGTTCCGAAGTACAGGATGGCCGTTTTATCATCGTGCCCGACGCGAATCGATGGCAGAAACTACGCCTCCTCGTCTGCGCTTGTAAGGTCGCAATCCTCGTCCTTCGCTTGCGCCCTGACGTCATCGTCTCAACAGGTGCTGCACCTGGCTACTTCGCACTTCGCTTCGGTTCGTTCATCGGCGCTCGGACGCTGTGGCTAGACTCCATCGCGAATGCGGAGGAACTCTCGCTCTCGGGTGTCCAAGCATCCCGCTTCGCAGATCTTACTCTTACCCAGTGGACTGAGCTTGGTGTTGCACTCCCGCCGCGAACTGAACGGGACTCTCGCAAGGTGTACTACGGAGGTGCCGTCGTATGATCTTCGTGACCGTCGGCACCCAACTTCCCTTCCCTAGAATGATTCGTGCCGTTGCGCTTTGGGCGTCGAATCGCGGAAGGCGAGATTTGTACTTCCAACATGGGGGATACAGCGGAGATCTGAACGGCCTAGCAAACACGGACTTCCTTGACGCGGCAACGGCAGCCAAGTCACTACAGACGGCCTCCATCGTCGTCGCTCACGCAGGCACGGGAACAATTCTTTCTTGCCTTGAGCGCGGAATACCCTGCATCATTGTTCCGCGCCACGGTGCCCTCGGCGAACATCGCAACGACCATCAAATCGCAACCGCGCGTAAGTTCGAAGGTCGTGGGGGCATATTTGTAGCGTGGAGCGAGTTCGATATTGCGCCGCTTCTCGATCGCGCTTCAGAACTTTCGGGAGGCTCTGGTATCGATCCGTACGCTTCGCCAGAATTGATTTCCGCAATCCGCGACTTTGTTTGGGAAGGGCGCTCACGGCATGAATAATGGACTGCGCCACGATCATGCACGCTGTCCTCAGGGGATGTTTGATCGCATCCCCATGCGTTCGTCTCGGGAAATCGCCAACTCGCCGATGCTTGGCCGAACAGCGAAGTACCTTTCGGAAGACACGCCGTTCGTCACCGATCCTGACAGCGCGCTTGAGAATCTCGCGATGGGATCGCTTGGGATTGAGATGCGTCACAATCCCGTCACGAGCACCTATCTTGAGTATCGCTACATCGCACCGACCTCGTCGGAGTTGTTGCAAGCGGGCGTACTCTACCGCGCTGGCAAGCGATACCTCATCGCATTCAGCCCGCAATACGACATCGAGGCTGCGGAAATGCGCGCTGTCTCTGGCACCCTCGCGCGAACTTTCCCTGACTTCAATCTCAACTTGAACGCCGGATACGACCTCATCGAGGACAACACCTTCGTGAGTATGTCGCTCTCAATCCCAGCGAACACCAACAACAACCAGTTCGGCAACTACAACCCAGCAGCGGGAGCGTTCCGATGAGCGCAACTCGACCCAAAGTGCTGGCAATCAGTTCAAGAGGAGGTCACTGGACGCAACTTCGGCGATTGCGTCGCGCGTTCAGTGACTGTGATGTGATATGGGCATCCACGGATGCGGCTCTCGCGCGCGAGGTCGCACCTGACTCGTTCGTCACCGTGCCCGATGCATCGCGCTGGGATCGCATCAAACTCGTGTGGTCAATCCTTTGTGTTCTGTGGCTTGTACTTCGGCTTCGACCACACGCGATCGTCTCGACCGGCGCTGCGCCTGGTTACTTTGCGCTTCGCTTCGGAAGGCTGGTTGGGGCTCGAACGCTTTGGCTTGATAGTTTCGCCAATGCCGAGGAGCTCTCGCTGAGTGGGCGCAAAACATCATCCTTCGCAGATGTGACGCTCACACAGTGGGCGCATCTTGGTGAACCACTGCCCGAATCTGTGAAGTGCGAGAAGGATCGCGCGTACTACGCCGGAGCTGTGCTGTGATTCTAGTCACCGTTGGCTCACAACTTCCTTTTGATCGGTTGATTGCACCAGTCGCAGCATGGGGGCGCGCGCGCGGCGTGAAGGACATCTTCTTCCAACATGGCGGCACCACGGTCAACCTCACCGGATTCAATCATGCTGCATTTATCCCGCCTGACGAGTTTGGGAGGCTGCTTGATCGAGCGACTGTTGTCATTACGCATGTCGGCATGGGCACCATCCTTGGCTGCCTCGAACGCGGAAAGCCCATTCTTGTTTTGCCTCGCAAAGCATCACTTGGTGAAACGCGCAACGAACACCAATCGGCAAGTGCGCGAAGTCTTGAGGGGCGACCAGGATTTGTAGTTGCGTGGAATGACCGCGAACTTCCAGTACTACTTGATCGATTAGATTCGATGCAAGGCGGCGAACGCATCTCTTCTGACGCAAGCCCAGAGTTGCTTACCGCAGTGCGCGCGTTTGTTCATGGAACTCGCCTGCCGCGCGGATAACGCACCGCCTGCCGCACGAATCGCGTAACACAAAGAACGCGCGCGGAACTCGCGCGGAACTCGCGCGATTTCCCCTCAAAACAGGCCGTCTCCCTGTGATTGCGTGGGCAGCGCGAAGCCAATCGAATCGGCTCCGGCTTTCGTGAGCTTTCGGCCCAACCGAGTGCGGGCTAAGAAGCCAATCTGCAGCAGATACGGCTCAACAACATCCTCAAGCGTGCCTGCGTCTTCCGCGATGGTGGCCGCGATTGCTTCAAGCCCAACTGGGCCGCCTCCGTACACATCTGCAATCGCCCGCATGTATTTGCGATCAAGATCTTCGAGACCACGATCATCGATACCTTCAAGTCGCAGCGCGTTTGCCACTGTTTGTGCATCAGCGCGGCCGCCGGAGCGCACATCTGCGTAATCACGCACGCGGCGCAAGAGACGCAGCGCAATACGCGGAGTACCACGCGCACGCGCAGCAATCGCGTCAAACGCATCGGCCGCAACACTGCGCATGCTCAAGATGCCCGCAGCGCGCGAAAGGATCGCCACCAGATCCTCGTGCTCGTAGAACTCAAGATGATGTGCAATGCCAAACCGACTGCGCAACGCATTGGTCAACATGCCCGCGCGCGTTGTAGCACCGATGAGCGTGAATGGCTTCAACGCAATCGTGACAACACGCGCGTGCATCCCGTTATCGAGTGTGAAGTCGATCTTGCGATCTTCCATCGCTGGATAGATGTACTCTTCGACAGCCGCGGGAAGCCTGTGGATTTCATCGATAAACAACACATCGCGCTCTTCCATCTTCGTCAGCGTGCCCACCAGATCGCTTGCTTTCGTGAGCGCTGGCCCGCTCGTCACGAAAGCTTTTGAGCCCATTTCTGCAGCAATGACATGCGCGAGCGTTGTCTTGCCAAGTCCTGGTGGGCCATGAAGCAAAACATGCTCCATGGTTTCGCCGCGTTTGCGCGCGGCATCGAGCGCGATGGAAAGTCGCTCCACCAACGCGCGCTGTCCGATGTACTCGCGCATGAGGCGAGGGCGTATCTCAAGCGTGATCGGATCGAGGTCGCCCTCGGGCTCCGACGCTTGCGCAGACTGCGAGACAATGCGCTCTTTCGCCATATTGGAAGAATAGCGATGCGCGCGCGTCGCTGCGCGTCGAGCACCATGACTTCGATCGCCGAGAGTCGAGGCAAGAACTCAGGAATTTAGAACTTCACCTGCGGCGCGTTTCGCTCGGCCGCATTTTCGATTTCAAAGAATGGCATCGTCTTGAAACCAAAGATGTTCGCGATGATGTTGGTCGGGAACACCACCAATGTCTGGTTGTAACCGCCAGCGGCTCCGTTGTAACCGCCGCGCGCGCCAGCGATGATGTTCTCAGTGCTCGCGAGTTCACCCTGCAGTTGAAGAAAGTTTGTATTCGCTTTGAGATCGGGATACGCCTCAGCAACGGCCATCAAACGACCAAGTGCCTGCGTCAGTCCACCTTCCGCTGCAACCTTCTCATCGATCGAACCGGCGCTCACGGCGCGCGCGCGAGCGGCGATCACAGCTTCAAGGGTGTCGCGCTCGTGCTTCGCGTATCCCTTCACGGTTTCGACGAGATTCGGAATCAAATCATGCCGACGCTTGAGTTGCACATCGATATCAGCCCACGCACCTTGCACACCAACGCGGCCGCGCGCGAGCGTGTTGTAGACACCGATGACATAGATGCCAAGCACAACGGCAAGAACAACCAAACCACCGCAACCAATCAGAAGAAGTGCGCCCATGTTGATCCCCTGTCGAACTCGGATGACCTCGCGCATGCAGGCGCAGTCGACGCCTTTCGCAGCACGAGCCGCCGGTCCAAGGTGGTCATTCTACCTTTCCCGCGCCGATGCGGCGCACGAGCGCGAACTCTGCGGCGGTGAGCGGTGTGATCGAGAGGCGATTGCCGCGGCGCAGGATCAGCATTTCGGACAGCGTCGTTTCCGCGCGTAATCGCTCGAGCGGCACCACGGATGCAAACCGCTCTACGAACGAGACATCACACATCACCCAGGTCGGATCGGCCGACTTCGACTTCGGGTCAAATCCATCAGATCTCCGATCAAACTGCGTGGGATCTGGCACGCCGACTCGCTTCACTCGCAGGACACCAGCGGCTCCGGAGGGCTCTGCATTCGAGTGATAGAAAATGCCAAGATCGCCGACCCGCATGGTATCGCGCATGAAATTGCGGACTTGGTAGTTCCTCACGCCATCCCAACCGGTCTCGCCATCGCGTTCAAGATCTGCGATTGAGTAGACATCAGGTTCGCACTTGAGAAGCCAGAATTGAGGCATCTCGCTACGGTAACGCCTTCGCGCTTCGTACACTGCGGCCATGCGTCGCACAGGCGTCGTCTTCTCGATTGCACTGAGCCTCTCTTCGGCTCAGATTGCGCACGCGCGCATCGTTGCCCTGCTCGGTGCGCCTCAACAATCCGCGCCGTCGTCTCCGGCTCCGAATGTGCCAGCGGAGGTCGTGAGTGGAAGGCCAGCGCCACCAAGTTCGAGCGCCCCGCCACGCGAAAGCACATCGCAGAGTCCGAGCGCCACAGTTTCAACGACGAAGCCCGACAACCCTCGTGCGATCGCCGAAGAAACGCTCCGTCGATTCTCTCTTCCGACTCCGATCGAGCCAACACAGTGGGCGTCACTCATCGCAGCGGTTGATCCAGCGCACCTGACGCGTCCAGAACTCAAAGAGGCGTACGACATCTATCGAGTTGCCATTGCGCGGTTGGCAGACGATCCGGGCAGACGCATTCGGCAACTGCTTCCTGCTGCGTATTCCTACGACAGCGCCCGCAGCGCGTTTGTGGCAAGACCGTCACCCGAACTCATCGAAACACTTGCCTTGCGCGAGAAAGCCGTGCTCGCTGCCGACGATGCCACGCGCACCCTGTTCCGCGCGCTCGAAGCTGCAACGCCGCTTGAGCGCCGCGCTACGCTCTCTCTTGAACGCGCAATGCTGCTGCGAAACACTTCGCGGCGCGAAGGCTTGCTCGCTTCGACCTCGGCGTGTCTCGGCGACATTCTCCCGAAACTCCGACTCGAACCCGATGTCGTCGCGGCGATCGGTGGCGTACTCACACCGTATGCAACGAACCTCGTACGACTTCTCGAAGCGCGCGATCGCGTCCTGCGCGATGCTGAACTCGCACGAGCACAGATCGAAACGCAAGCAGGTACGCTCTGGCGACTTGGCGATCAAGCGCAAGTTGCTGCCACTGAATCACTGCTAGCAGAGATCGATGACCGAGAGTTCGCGACGGAACTCACCATTCGTACATTGCACAGCGAAACGCTGCGCAAACTTCGGTCGATACTTCCGCGACGCGCGGGGCGTCAACTCGTAGAAGAGTGGCAGCGAGTGGTCCATCCCGAACTCTTCGACGACGAACGAATCTTGGCCGAACTCGTTGCACATGTGGTGGAAGTTCCCGCGCTTGAGAGTGACGCGGATGCAGCCATCATGGAGATTCTCGACGCTGCGTATGCGCGACTCGAACTTTTGGCAGAAGCCGCGTGCGCGGCCGCGGATCGTATGACGCCGCGACTCCTCGAACGCACGCAGGATGCTGCACTTCGCGTGGTGGAAGCGAACATCGCGTTGCTCAACGCGCAGCAAAAACGCCGCGCAATACTTCGTGATGCGCTCGCTCGACTCCGAGGTATCGCGGGTGGAGCCCCACTCGAATCGCTTCGGAAGTTTGATGATCTCAACGAAACATTGGCCGCCCTTGACCGCGCAGATCGACACGATCGCGTGTCGCTCGAAGCATTGGCTGCACAACTTGGACTATCGATTGAACGCGGCGAAAGCGAGCCCGAAAGCAGCGGGAATCAGCCGACCTCACGCTCGCCAAGCGCGTCACCCTCGAACCCATCTGCTGGGCCCACCAGACCAACTGGTACGAATGGTGGCGTGGAACGCGGAACGAATCGCGAGAACGGGCGCGGAAGTCGCGGGTCCCGCAGTACTCCGAAGAGTTCTTGATCGACTTCTCTTCCAACAAACTAGAAACTTTCTCGGCTTGATTCGGCTCAATTCGGATCGAACACCATGCAACGCAACGCGCACATGAACACGATGCTCTCGAAGATCACGAAACAAATCCAATTCGCATGGAAGCCTGCGCATCGCTTCGTGCTGTGCGCGCTCGTCCTGT
>JASGCF010000428.1 GCA_030054275.1 Limnohabitans sp.
GTTGTTGAGTTAGCGGCGCCGTTGGAACCAACAGACCGCGTCGATACCATGCGTGCGAGACTCGCATGCACCGACCTCTCATCGGCATCTCCATGGGCGACCCGCTCGGTATCGGGCCTGAGGTCGTCATCAAAGCGCTCGCCGATTCGGCGATACGCGCGTCTGCGCGTTTCGTGATCTATGGCGACAATGAATCGCTGCTTGCCGCCGCCGACGCAGCGAGGGTTCATCCGATGTGGTTCCGCGCCGGCGTTGAGCACGCTCGCGACGGCAGCATGGTGCTTGGTGACCTCACGGTGATCGACTACGCGGTGCACGGCACGCTCGGTGGCGAGCGCGAACCAACCAAGGCGGGCGGCGCTGCGTCGAAGACTTTCGTCGAAGACGCTATCCAAGACGCCCTGCGCCCACACGGTGATGCGCGCCGACTCGACGCCGTCGTCACAGCGCCAATTTCTAAGGAATCGTGGACACTCGCGGGCTTTCGCTGGCCGGGACACACCGAACTCTTCGCAGCGCGTACGAAGGCCAAACAGCAAGCGATGGCCTTCGTCTCACCGCGATTGCGCGTCGCATTGGCAACGACGCATGTCCCGCTGATGGAGATCCGAAATCTCCTCACGATTGGCCGCGTGCATGAACCAATCGCGCTCGGTCATGAACTGTGCGTATCGCTTGGTATCGCGAAACCGCGCATTGCCGTCTGCGGCCTCAATCCGCACGCTGGCGAAAATGGCCTCTTCGGCGATGAAGAGATTCGCGTGATCAAACCGGCCATCGATATGGCGCGCGCGTCTGGTATCGATGTGCACGGACCGTTTTCGGCAGACACCATTTTCATCGACGCAGCAACTGGTGCGTGGGATCTCGTAGTGGCCATGTACCACGATCAAGGGCTCATTCCTGTGAAGTTGCTCGGATGGGATAAGGCCGTGAATGTGACGCTCGGGCTTCCGATTGTTCGCACAAGTCCGGATCACGGAACAGCGTTCAACATCGCTGGGAAAAACCGCGCAAGCGAAGGCTCGATGAAAGCTTCGATTGAACTTGCTGTGCGACTTTCGCTTGGCAAGTTGTGCGTACCGGTGTGACGCGCAATGCGTCACATGAAACCGAGACGCAAGGCCGATACATGACGCAACTTCAGCGAATGAACCCAATCGTCATTGGGTAGCGATACGCCTCGCCGCGTCCAGCGGCAACAAGTCCCATGACGCCCACAATGATCGAATAAGCAATCAGCACAAGTGCCACAGCACCCGCAAGAATCGGCCCGATCAAGATGATGGTCAACACGAAGCCGACCGCGACAGATATCGCAAACACCAACGCAATCGTGAGCAAGCAGTTCATCGTCTGCCGCGCTTCATGCACGATGCTCGCATCTTTCGCGCCAAGCGCCCACACCACGCCAACTGCCGCAAACGACAGCACATTGGCAACAGGCAGCACCAACACAGACACACGGCAGATGACCGTTGCGACCTTTGGGTCCATGACAAATGGAGCTGGTGCAACAGCAGGCGGCACTGCAGTTGGTGGTGGCGGCGGAAATGGAGGAACATTCGCCGCGTCCGGAGGTGGCTGCGGTACGGATACCGAAGGTGCTGCGGGGAAGAGTTCGGGCACGCTTTCTGCCGTCGCCCACGCGCCGCGCGTTGGTTCGTAAATCCATGTACCGCGTTCGATCGTGCCAGACGCAACGAGCGACTTCAACTCGTCGAGCGTCACTGGACCCTTCGTCACTCCGCGCTGCGACCAGAACCACTGTGCTTCCATTGACATCGGCGACATCGGCGACCTCCGCGACAAAGACGCGCCACTTTGGGATCACGCCTTGTCATGTGCGCATCATGCCCTCGAACGAAACGGAGGTCACGCACCTTGACAGGAAACCGCGCGGCAAAGTGAAGAATTTTTCGACGCGAAAAATCGCTGCGCAAATTTGCCGCAAGTTTCGGAAAGCGTAGAAGCGCTCTGTAGATTCACCGCCATCGCTCTCACACGCGCAGCGTCTCTCGCACCAGTGGCGTGATGGGTTGTGGAAAAAGACTGGCCTCGGCGTCCGAGGCTGGGTTGTCGCATGCACCGCGCGCTGTCGGTGCAAGCGCAGCTGTTCATTGCACGGAAAACAGCGTCGGTGGAAAGGAAACGCACTGCTATGACAGAAGCAACGAGTCTCGGAAACACACAGAAACTGCGATCGCACGCACGAATGACCGCGGCTCTGGCCGCTTGCGTACTTGCGGCGGGCGGATGGATCGGCGAACGCGCACAAGCAGCCATCATCACCAACTGGAATATGAACGCGGTTGATCCAGCGAGTTCGCCAATGGCCTACGCATCCACCGGCGTGGGGGTAGCAAATCTCAGCGCATTCGGAGCGAACGCCGGAACGCTGCTTGGCACCACGCTTGGCGGCGTGGAGGGTGATATCGCAGGCAATGCGCTTTCCATCACAGGAAGTGCTGCAAACGGTCTGGCGATGACCTTCGACTTCGATGCGAGCA
>JASGCF010000067.1 GCA_030054275.1 Limnohabitans sp.
CGCATAGGTAAGGAAGCCCAAATTGGCGAAGCACGCGCGCACCAACGCGGACGAAGGCTCGACTTGGATCGTGGTCGATTTCGTGGAGATCGTCGCGCATCTCTTCGAGCCCGATCAACGGCTCTATTACGACCTTGAACTCCTGCACTCCGACGGGAAGCGCGTCGATTGGCGTCGTCCCGAAGGCGAGTTGCCTCCCGGACGGCAGCGAAGCGGCACAGCAGGGAAGGCGGAGCGCTGAATGCTCCGCGAAGCACTCTTTGCCAAGATTCACCGCGCGACCGTGACGCTTTGTAGTCCCGACTACATGGGTTCGATCACGATCGACCCTGATCTGCTCGATGCGGTTGGCATGCGGGTGAACGAGAAGGTGCTGGTCGCAGATATCGACAGCATGAATCGCTTCGAAACCTACATCTTTCGCGGGGAACGCGGTAGCGGCGTGATCGGTATCAACGGCGCTGCAGCACGACTTTCTGGTGTTGGTCACCGCGTGATCATCATGAGTTTCTGCCATGTGTCGCTCGAAGAAATGCGCGCGCACAAGCCGAAGGTTGTGCTTTGCACAAGTGACAACCGAGTTGCGCAGTACCTTGAGTACGATCCCGAGTAACGCGGCGCGTGCGACAAAGTGTGCGTCGGTCGCGTCGCTTCGAGAAGGCGTGTTCGGTTCGATGCATGCTGGCTTGGCCACATGTCGGCGATCAACCTCTTTTCAGCGAGTGAACTTTCATGGTTGCGAGGCACTTCATGATGTGGACCCGATCCCACGCAATGATCGTCGCGAGCGTCTTGGCGATTTTCGGCGCGACATTCCAAGGTCACGCGCAAGTTCCGTCAGCCGAAGCGACAGCGCCAAGCATCGCTGCAACGCCCGAAGCACGCGCAGCACTCGACCCCGCTTGGATTGGTGCATGGATTGGAGAAGCGAAAGCGCCAGTGGTGCCGGGCCGCCCACAGATTGGGCTACCTGTCACGATCGTGGTTGAGGCGCCGCTTTCTCCGAACGGAACTCCTCGCATCGCGATGACTGTCATCCCAGCGGGTGCTGTTGCGAAACCCGCCATTGATGTTGTGGCGGATGGCAAGGCCATCGGATTTACGCTTGATGGCGGAAGCGCACGCGCGCGGTTCGCAGCGCTTGTCGCAGACGATGGTCGAGCCGCAACCGGAAGTTGCATGCTGTTCAACGAACAGGGTGATTCCATGCCGCCAGCGCTTGATCTTGTACTCAAGCGTATTGATCTTGTTTCGGAGCTTCCAGAGCAGAAGGTGTACAAGGCAACGCTCGAAGCAGCGGGTCAGAAACTTGAGATGCGCTTGGCCCTCGGTGAGGGCAAGTTTGGACCGGCTGGCGCGTACGAGATCGCGGCCCAAGGACTGCGCGACTTCGCGGTGCTTGTGACAAAAACCGAGAAGGGCTATCGCGTTCTCATCCCTGTCGGAACCAATGCAACCCTCGAACTCGCAGCAAACGCGGATGCGAGTGTGCTCGACGGGACCTTTGCGCAGGGTGCGTTTACGGCGCCCATTCGGTTTGAATTGCAGCCAGGCGTGCGCCTCGGATCGCTTGGTCGTCCGCAAGATCCCGTCGCACCATTTCCGTACACCGATCGCGATGTTCGCATCACGCACCCCGATGGTCATGCGCTTTCCGGAACACTGTCCGTTCCTCAAGATCAAGCGCTTGCCCGCGATGGGCGTGTACCAGCCGTGGTGTTGGTGACAGGTTCTGGTCCGCAAGATCGCGATGAAGCCCTCATGGGTCACCGACCGTTTCTCGTGATTGCAGACGCGCTTGCGCGCGCAGGCGTCGCAGTACTCCGGTATGACGATCGCGGCGTCGCGCGGTCAACCGGCGACTTCAACGCGGCAACAACGCTTGATTTCGCGAGCGACGCAGATGTTGTCGTCGATTGGCTGAAAACGCAGCCCGGCATCGATGCTTC
Source organism: Limnohabitans sp. (assembly GCA_030054275.1). Taxonomy (GTDB): domain Bacteria; phylum Planctomycetota; class Phycisphaerae; order Phycisphaerales; family SM1A02; genus QWPT01. The sequence continues at coordinate 1,950 of JASGCF010000067.1, forward strand.
GCGTGTCGGCATCATCGGCCACAGCGAGGGTGGGTTGGTTGCGCCGATCGTCGCACTTTGGCAGCACCAGCAAGGCGCTGCGAAAGATCCGCTTGCCTTCCTCGTACTTCTCGCAGGTACAGCCGAGGAGGGTGGACGGCTTCTGACGCGTCAATCGAAGGCGTTGTACGACGCAGCAGGTGTTCCGAGTGAGAAAAGTGCACCCGCGCTCGAAGCGCACGCCGCTGTGATGGCTGCTGTGAAGGCGGGAAAATCTGGTGATGCGCTTCGACCGTTCGTCGAGGAAATGGTGCGTCGGCAAGTGGCAATTGGAAGCGATGCTGTGCCCGATGACGCAACGCTGAAACCCACTTTTGATGCGGCGCTTGCGCAGGTCTCATCGCCTTGGATGATGGAATTCATTCGCTTCAATCCACAACCGACGCTCGCGATGCTCGAGATTCCGACACTCGCATGTTGTGGTGCGAAGGATGTCCAAGTGGATATGGAAACAAATCTCGGCGCGATGGATACGGTTGCGAAAGTTTCGGGCGCGCCCATCGTGACGCGACGATTCGAGGGGCTCAACCATCTCTTCCAGCCAGCAGTCACTGGTGTCATCGATGAATACGGCACCATCGAAACGACCTTTGACCCAAAGGCTCTCGCCGATCTGGTGGCATGGGTTGTTGAAACGGCGAAAGGCTTGGCGTCTACGCCACCGTCGCCTGTAAACCGACCAGCGGGATGGAAGCGGCCAGAAGCGACGCAACTGCCCGCGCGTCCGAGCGCGAAGCCGACCGCAAGCGAAACGCCAGCATCTGGGGCAACCCGTCGCGGCGCGCCTGCGTTGCCGACGCGTCCAGGAGGGACGCCGTGAGTTTCGGACTTGGTCATGGTCGTGAGTTGGTGCCCGGCGATGTTGGCATTGACATGCGCACGCTTCCGCGTCTCCCAGATGCACCGAACATTGCCGAGGTTCGGCGACTGCTTGCGTTCGATCCGCGCGCGTGGTTTTCAGATCCATCGCGCCGATTTGAACTTGAGATTGGCTCTGGCAAGGGCACTTTTTTGCTGCAGCAATCTGTCCTCGAACCGGAGACGAACTTTCTCGGAATCGAATGGGCGGGTGAATTCTGGGCGTATGCAGCGGATCGTGTGCGGCGCGCTGCGCTTGGGAATGTGAAACTCCTGCACGGTGACGCAACGGAGTTCATCAAGACTCGCGTGCCTGACGGGATCGTGGCCGTGATTCATTTGTACTTCAGCGATCCGTGGCCGAAGACTCGACACCACAAGAGACGGGTGGTGCAAGATCACACGCTGCGGGAGTTCCATCGCATCCTCATGCCGAAAGGTGAACTTCGCATCGTGACAGATCACGATGAACTCTGGCAATGGGATGTCGAGCATGTCGAGCGCGCGGCTGACATCTTCGAGCGGGTGCCATTCGAACGCCCCGCGAGTGCTGGTGAAGGCGAGTTTGTTGGTACCAACTTTGAGCGAAAGTTCCGCCGCGAGGGCAGGCCATTTCATGCGATGACGCTGATCAAGCGTTGATCATGCGTTGATCATGCGTTGACGCACGCAACTTTCCGGTGTGCGCGCTTGCGAATGCCATGCCACACGAATCAGGCCAACGGACGCTTCCACGCGTAGTCCTTGTCCTTCTCAAGCGCGGTTGCAGATTGCTTCACGCATCGTCTGCAAACACACGCATCGTTGAACTCGGGGCTTTGCCAAGTTTCATCATCGCGTGCCTCAAGGCACATGGTGCAGGCTTGCCCAGCGGCGCGATCATTTCGACCATCAAACACGATCGCGCGATAGGCAAGCGAGAGACACTCGCCACACAGATGGCTGCCGTGATGCCCTTCGATCAACGGCCGAGTTGGGTCTTCTGGATCCCATGGGCGATGGCAGAAGTTGCAAAGCACATCTTCGTACTGAACATTGGTCTCGTCGGTGCCAGGTCGAAACATACGGATTCTCGCGGAGAACTGAACAGCCGCGCGCAAAGTAGAATCGCGCGCAATGGCGCAGGGTATCTCGCTTGCCAACAAGTGTCAGATCCTCTTTGGTATCGCGGTCTTCGCGCTGCTCGGAGGTGCGCTTGCGGTCCCATGGATTCGCACGGGCACCATCGTTTCGGACAGTCAGTTGGAGGTGTCGCGGCAACTTGCGGATACATGGTTCGAAAGCGGATTTTCGATCGGGCGAAGCGAGGGAAGTTCGATTCCCATGCGTGTCATTTCGCTCGAAGAGATTCTGTTTGAGTCGGAAGGTCCCGAGGGCGAGTTTCTGAAGGGCGCGCTCGCCTCGTTTGAGTCGGATCCGACAGCGAGCGAATGGTTCGCACGCGAAAGTGCGGGCGACGCCATTCGGTATCGCTACGCACGCGCGATTCGCGAACGACAGTCGCGTGCCATTGCGGATCGTCGCTACATCGATTGGGCGCCAAAAGGTGCGTCGCTGCGAGCAGACGATGATCTCGCAGCGATCTTGTTGATCGATCGCACCAGTACCCTCGCAGAAGCGCAGTTGCGGCAAAATCGTGTCACGATCATCTTGTCTGGGCTGGCGGCGGGCGTGCTCGCCATGCTTGTCTTCTATGTGATTCTGAAGCGCGTGATCTTTGGTCCGGTTCGTTCGTTGACCGCTGTTGCAGGTCGCATTGAACAGGGCAGTACAAGCGTGCGCGCAGCGCTTCGGACAGGTGATGATTTCGAACGACTTTCCCGCGCATTCGACGGCATGCTTGATCGACTTGAGGAAGGGCAGCGGCAGTTGCGCGCGGCGAATGAATCACTCGATCTCAAGATTGGTGAACTTGCAGAGTCGAATGTCGGGCTCTACGAGTCGAATCGGCTGAAGAGCGAGTTTTTGGCAAATGTGTCGCACGAACTGCGTACGCCTCTCAATTCGATCATCGGATTTGCAGAACTCCTCGATGAGATCGCAAGGTCCGATCCAAACGCAGATCCAAAGCGGCGCCGCTACATCTCCAACATTTTGCAATCAGGGCGAAATCTGCTTGAGATGATCAACGAGTTGTTGCAGATGGCAAAGATCGAAGCAGGGCGCTTGGAAGTGACCATCGGACCGACAAGCGTGAAAGATGTCGTGGAAGGCCTCGTGGCCATCATGCGCCCACAATCGCTGCAAAAGCGGCTCACGCTTGAGATGGAACTTGAACCGGATCTGCCGCAGGTTGAGAGCGATGCAGCGAAGTTGCAGCAAATCCTGTTCAACTTTGTATCGAATGCTGTGAAATTCTCGCCGGAAGAGACGCGCATTGTGATTGCAGCACGCCGCGCACAGCGTGATGATGGAACTCCGTGTGTACTGGCGTCGGTCACCGATCAAGGCCCGGGTATTCCGCTTGATATGCAAGACACCATCTTCGAGAAGTTCCGGCAAGTGGACGCAAGCCACACGCGAGCGCATTCTGGCACGGGACTCGGCCTTGCCATTTGCAAGGAGCTTGCGGAGCGACTCGGCGCGCGTGTTTCGCTTGCCTCTACACCAGGGGAGGGTGCTACTTTCTCAGTGCTGTTCCCGATCGAGTTCAAGGGGCAGGTGCTTGAACCGCTGATGGGAGATGCGAAGAGCGGATCGGATGCGTCGTAATGCTTGCGCTGTCGAGTCGTGCCGTGTGGGAAGGATCACAGCCTGCCATCACGCTGGCATGGGCTCCAGCCATCGGCGACCCCACCATCCTTGGATGGACCATCACGCTCGCGTATGCAGCGGGTACATGGCTTGCGCTTCGTGCGGCTGCGATCAACCTGCACGCACGGGAAGCGAGAGCATGGCGAGGCACAGCGGGGGAAACGAGAGCACCGGGGGCGCGAACGACTGATGCGCGGCAGCGCGAGTATCTCGTGCGATTTTGGTGTTTTGCTGCGTTCGTTCTGGCACTCTTGTGCATCAACAAACAACTCGATGTGCAAACACTTTTCACAGAGTCGGCGCGCGAAATTGCCAAATCTGGTGGGTGGTATCGTGAACGAAAGTCCCTGCAATTCGCGCTGCTTGGTGTTGCATTCGCGGCGGCTGTCGTATGTGCGCTCTGGATGCTGTGGATGCTTCGATTTTCGTTGCGGCGCGTGTGGGTCGCTGTCTGCGGACTTGTGGTGCTTGCAGCCTACATCGCCATGCGTGGAACTTCACATCACGCAGTGGATGCCTTCATGCGCCTTGGACCGTTCCCACTGCGCGACTCGATGGAATTGGTGGGAATCGCCATGATTGCGTGGCCAGCATGGCGCACGATCAATCGTGTCGAAGCGCGACGATCGGATCTTTCCGACTGGCGATGATCGCGGGGTAGATACCGAAGATCAGCCCCACGCCCGCTGCAACCAAGAAACTCACAGCGATCGACCAAATCGTGACGCGTGGCTCGAGCGTCAGGCGACCGTCAAATGCGCCAGCAAGCCACGGAAGTCGCGTAATGAGTTCAAGCAAGGGTCGAAGTCCACTGGCAATTCCAACGCCAAGCAAGATGCCAATGACGCCGCCGAGCGTACTCAACGCCCCTGTTTCGACGAGGAATTGCAGCACGATGTGTTTGCGGGTGGCGCCGAGGGCGCGGCGGATGCCGATTTCGCGCGTGCGCTCGGTGACCGATGCAAGCATGATGTTCATGATGCCGATACCGCCGACGAGCAGCGAAATCGCAGCAACCACAACAAGCATCACATTCCACACCATCAACTGTCGCTTGGCATTTTCAAGCAATTCCCAAGGCACCACGATCTGAACATCGGCAAGCGACGGGTGTCCGCTTTCCACGATGCGCCGGACGCGTTCTGCAAGTGGGACCACTGCGTCGGTTTCAGGCGCGACCACATAGATCTCAGAGAGTTCGATTTGTTCACCGCTAAATGAACCAGATTGGCGACGCATCACCATGTCGCCGAACTGACTTTCTGCGGTGGAAACGGGAATGTGGATGTCTTTGTTCAGGTCACGCCCGACGAGCGCGGATCCTCGGCCGCCAGCGAGGCCAACTGGCTCAAGAACCCCGACGACTCGAAAGACGGTGTTGTCGACTTTGATGGTCGCGCCAATCGGATCGCGTAATCGAAAGAATTGGCGAGCAACTTCGCTTCCGATCACGCATACCGGCGCGCGCGATTCCACATCTTCTGCACTGAGGTAGCGACCGCGTGGCTCAAGGCGAAGTCGCGCAACTTCTAAGAGTTCAGGCGTGGTACCAAACACTTGACTTGTAATGCGCTGATTTTCGTACGAAACATCGGATCCAACGGCTTTCAGCGGAACCACGGCTGTGGCATCGGGAAGCGCCGTTCCAAGTCGTCGAAGATCCTGTCGCAACAATCCGTAGGCCACAAAGAAGGTGCGCGCTTGTCCAGAGTTTGCAGCTTCGGGCGGCTTCGACGAGCGGACGATGATGTTCGTTGCGCCGAGCGCAGACACTTCACGCAATGCACCAATCTTGTTGCCTTCGCCGACTGCGACCACCACAATGACCGCTGCGACACCAAGGATGATGCCAAGGCTCGTGAGTGTCGAGCGCAACTTGTGCAACCCAAGATTGCGAAGGCCGAGTCGGAAGATTTCGAGGAAGAAGCCAAGTGGCATGACAGTCAAGTGACGCGTTGATGAGATGCGGGGGATGCGATGGTATCCTCTCGCCATGTCTGCGGACGCACATCAGCCCAATTCTGAGTACACCATTCGTTTGGGCGCGGAACGCGAGGCGGATCAATCGTGGATTTGGCATGCGTCCATTGATGCGATTGAAGGCTCGACGCTGCATGAACTTCGCTTGTCGTGGGCCGACTACAACATCTTCTCACCTGATGGAACACGAACACCCGCAGAAGTTGGTCGCGCGGTTTTGACCTTTTTCGCGCGTCACCGCAGCGATTTTCCGTTGCGCGAACGACTCGACGCAGCCATGGCGCGCATGCGATTTCCAACCGCGGATGCTGAGATCACGGCGATGCTCGGGCGAACCAGTATCGGCTGACGGACTTTCACGGTCGCGCAGCACTTCGTTCCCAAACTTCAACCGCGCCGTTGCCCCAGTCTGCCCAACCTTCGAATCGATGTGTTCGATCGAAGTCGCGGTCGAGCGTTGCCAAAGTCTCGGCAGCAAGGCGATCTGGGTACAGTACGATGACAAACCGCGCATCACGCGGCGCGCGATCAAAGTCAGCACCAAGAAATCCTGTCGGTGTCGCTTCAAATCCGCTGAGCAGGGCGTAGAAGCCGACGGCATTGTCGGGTAACCCGATCGTGAGCGTTGTGTCTTTCGGCTGCTTGCGCACTGCAACGATCTCAACAGCATTTCGAATCGGTTGCTTCGTCCAGAAGAATGGAAGTGTGAGGGCACACTGCAGCGTGACAAGCGTTGCAATTGCCAGTCGTGTGCGCGGTCGGTGCACAAGTGCCAACGCCATGGACATGACAACGACAGACATCGGAACCGCGAACAGCAGAAATCGCGCATAGATCCAAGTGCCAAAGAGCGGCACCGCGCAGATCGCTAGCAGAAATGCGAGCGCAAATGGAAGCATCACATCACGCGCGCTGCGAAAGCGCGCGTCGCAAGAGACGCGCCATGCGCCGATCAGAAAGAGGATGAGAAGCGCAATCGGCGGAACAACGAGCCACGAAGCGAGCGGTGTTCCGCGAATCCATGGAAGCGTGTCGATCGGCAAGCACCATGAAAGCGAGAGCCCAACGAATCCTTCGAAACCCTCGCGGGACCAGAGCGACGGCTGTCCGAGAGTGGTGCGGAGATAGTCCTGTCGGGTCGAAAGCACATCCCCAAGAAGTGGTGCGAAGAGTACAGCCGTCATGGTGCACGCGAGGAGCGCAGAGACAGCGCGTACTCGCGGTTGCCAAAGTCCGAGGCAAAAAGCTGCGCATGGAACAAGGACGGCGACAGGATGGCTCCATGCAGCGAACGCACAGGCGCAGGCGAAGAGCACATCGTGCCATGCGGACTTCGCGCGTTGCGCACGCGACCATGCCCACGCACCGACAAGTGACGCGCAGATGACAAACGCGTATCCACGCGCTTCGGCACTTTCAACGACAAAAATCGGCGCGATCGCTGCAAGAAACGCGGCGCACGGTGCTGCACGATCGCGAAGATCGCTTGGTGCGACTTCTCGCGCAAGGAACCACGCTGCGGGAATGGATGCGATGCCAGCGATGAGTGCGGGCGCGCGCATGACGAGTTCCGAGATGCTACCGGTGAGGACAGTGCTCGCCCAGACAGCGATCGTCATCGGGACATGGTTCGTGGGAACAGCGTACGAACCGAATGCAACCGCAGGTCCTTCGACAGCAAACGAGAGAAACGCCGAGATTTCGTCGTACCACAAACTCTCTTCTGCCATGATCACTCGGAGCAGTGCACCGACAGCGACGCAAACCAGAAGGATGAGCAGACTTGTGCGAGATGGTCGCGGCCGTTCGTCGACTGCAAGTTCAGAGAGCCGCGCGCGCTCAGCGCGTCGCAGTTGGACGATGCACGCGACGAGTACTGGAATTGCCAATGCGGCGCACGCGAGGGCAACGCGAAATGCCAGCGCGCCGAACAGCGTCGCCTCGGGAATGCTCCCATCGAGCGCTCGCACGCGCGCAGGATGCGCGAACCGCTGCGCCCATGTTTCCGTCGGAACGAGCGAAAGCGCTGCACACAACACTCCAACACCGATGGCGCACCAAACCAATCGCTGCATCGATTTCATCACGATGCATCTTTCTGCTGCAATGATGCGGGTGAGGCTGCGCGTGACGGTGGGGATGGAAGTTCGTCTCGAATGGAGTTTGGAATCGGACTTTCAATCGAGCCAGCATTCAATCGCACAGCAAGCGTCGATGAAATGATGGGAATGGCATGCAGCACTTGCACATGAACAAAGGGCACCAAGAGCAAGGCACCCACACGCAGGCCCGTCGAAGTCCAGAACACCGTTGCGTAGGTTGCTGCGTCGGGCGTCGCGCCCAAGAGCATGGATCCCGCAAGTCCACCCGCAGCCATGGCGAGCGAGTTGAGAAAGTAAAACCCGCTCATCAAACTCGTGCGTTCTTCTGCTGGAATCGTCTCAAGGAAGAGGAGGAATGTCGCCAACTCCCATGCGCCTTGCGCAACACCGCTCACCGCCTGAATCGCGAACATTCCTGGCACAGAATCAACATAGACCCACGGAAGAATCATGCAGGTTGTGCCAAGTGCGCCACACGACAACAGCGTCCCAGCGCTTCGCGACTTTGCGATCGAACCTAAGAAGGGAAGGGCCAGCGACTTTGCAAGAAAGCTTGTCCCAATGAGTCCAAGGTAGAGCGCTGGGGATACACCAAGTTGTTTCACAAGGAACGGATTCAGAAAGGGCTGCCCGAACTGCACTGCCACTTGCATCGCAAGCATGAGTGCCACCAAGCGCGCATCGGTGCGGTGCCAGAAGTTCGACAGAAAGTGCCACAGTGGAACGGGGCGATGTTCGGGCCACGACACTGGATCACGCTGGCGCTTGAGATAGGGAATGCTTGCTGCGCGGCTTGCGGCCGCAATCGTGAACAGCGCAGCGAATCCCCAGAGTGCCCATGGTGTGCCGCTCGTTGGTTGCAAAATCAACGCTGCGACCAGAAGTCCGGCCAAGATGCATGCTTGGCAAAGCCTGCTGCGAATTCCGAAGTACCGAGGCCGCACACTCGCTGGGAAACATAGTCCAATCCAAGTATTCCACACGCCAGCTGCGCCGAGCGCTGCTGTCCAATAGATGCCTGCGACGACGAAGAACACCCACATCGGGAGCGCTCCGACAAGCGCCCCGACAATCATGGGAATGAAACTCGCAACTTGAAGAAGGGCGCAACCTTGAATCCACCGAGACGGGCTCTTCACGCGTGCGGCCAGTGCCGGCGCAAACAGTTGCGCTGTTGCTCCAACAAGCGGGGGAAGCGCCACGATCAAACCGCTGGTTTGGTCGTCTGCGGCAAGCGCAAGCGCGAATACAGCGAAGTAGGTTTCGCCGGTACCGACCATGAACGAATAGGTCATACCGTCGCCGGTACAGGCAACAAGATCTCGGCGCAGCAGTGAGTTTTTGTGGAAGGTGGGTGTACGCATCCGTGCGGGGGAAGCGTACAGGCTTGGTCATCAGAGCACACGGGCGCGTGCTGC
>JASGCF010000068.1 GCA_030054275.1 Limnohabitans sp.
CGCAGACCACCAACGAGTCTGAGGCTTGCGGCGCAGACACCAACGGTGGTTGCAATGCTGGTGGTCAAGTCGAGCAACTCGGCCTCAATCAGAAGGTCAAGGGCTCGTTCTTCATCGCTGACGACGGCGCAGGTGGTCTCACCCGCGATACCGACTTCTACCAGATCACCGTCCCAACCGACAAGCAAGTCACTGTGAGCGTCTTCTCGGCGAGCTTCGTCGACGTGCTCATCCTCTCGGGTGACATCGCTGCTGCGGACTGCGCCGGTGTGAGCGTCGTTGCAACTGGCGCAGGAACCTGCCCAAGCACCACCTCGATCTGCCTCTCATCGGGCATCTACTATGTCTTCGTCGGTGCAGATTTCGACGGCGGCGTACTCCCTTGCGGCGGCGTGCTCTCTGAGTACCTCCTCCAAGTCGACGCTGTCGACGCTTCGTGCCCAATCCTCGTCGATCAGACCTGCTCGAACGCTGGCCCTGACACGACGACGACCTCGGTCGCGCAAGCCCCAACCGGCAACTTCGTCCAGGGCTGCGCAACCGGCTGCGGTAACGGCACCGGTGGTTCGACCGACATGATGTTCGCTGCTTCGTTCAGCGGCGCGAACCTCGTGAAGGAACTCAACTGCGTCAACTTCGGCGTCGCTGCGCTCCGTTCGCTCACCCCAACCGGTGGCACCTGCGGTTACTACCTCCCAGATGTCAACATCCCCGGTAAGCTCGTGATCTATCGCGACCTTGACGGTGGCGATCCACGCAACCCAATCGTCACCGCTGGCGACGGCAATGACCTCGAACTCATCGAGTCGAAGGACATCCTCATCCCAGGCGGCGTCTTCATGGGTAATGTTGAGTTCGATCCACCGCTCTGCCTCGAGAACGAGTCGACTGTGGTCATCGTGTTCGAAACCTACAACCTCTTCAACGGCACCAACCCAACTGGCGTTCCAGTCGGCGCTGGCTACCGCACGGGTATCGGCGTGGCCGTCCCAGCAGCAGGTCTCCCTTCCAACGTCTGGGGTCGCTACACGCTCTGCACCGGCGCTGCTCAGAACGTCTTCGCTCCATTCGGTGCTGGCTCGTACCAGTGGCCAATCCAGATGAACGGCGTTGCGGCTGGCTGCGGCACGAACTGCCCAGCTGACCTCGACGGCGACGGCTCGGTCACCGCTGCAGACCTTTCGAGCCTCCTCGGCTCGTGGGGCACCGCAGGTGGCGACATCGACGGCGACGGTTCGACCGGCGCTGCCGACCTCGCGCTCCTCCTCGGTTCGTGGGGCCTCTGCCAGTAATTTGGCAAGGTTGACTGGCACACCTGCTCGTCAGGTTGCCTGATCACGCAAATTCGACACACACCCCCAGTTCGCTGGGGGTGTGTGCTTTTTTGCTGAGTGCGATCCGGACAACCTTCGTTGTCTTTTTGCCCAACTTCGCAACCGCACCTGCAGCATCCCGAATACCCTCGCCCTTCGATTTGCGCACGCAATGCGCGCTGATCAATCGAACTGGAGTCGAGCGTGCGTAAGTTCCTTGTTGTGATGGGCATTCTGCTTGGTGTTGCCGTCGTGGGCCTTGTGGTTGCTGGGCCGAGCGCGATCGCCATGATGCCGTCGTTCGGTGCCGGCGACGATGCGCTTGAAGTACGCGTGGCACGCGTCGAGAAGCGTGAACTCTTGGAGTCGGTCTCTGCGCCTGGCGAACTTGATCCAGAGGTGAAAGTCGATGTGTCCGCCGAAGTGAGCGCGCGCATTCTCGAGATTCCCTTCCGCGAGGGCGCGTCGGTACGCAAGGGCGAAATGGTTGTGAAACTTGACGACCGCGACCTGCAGGCATCACTTCAAGCGCAAATCGCGCGCCGCGATGGCGAGCGCTTTCGATTGCGAGGCGAGCAGGAGCGGTTGGCGAGCCCGATTGCGCAACTTGCGAATGCACGCGCTGCGCTCGAGCGTCAAGAGTCGCTTTTCAAGACCGGTGATGTGAGCCGCGCCGTGCTCGACGACGCGATTGCTCGCGTGCGAGATATCGAAGCGCAGATTTCGTCCGCACGCGAAGGGCTTTCCGTGATCGAAAGTTCGCTGGCTGCTGCTGAGGCAGATATCGAGCGCGCACGAGAACTTCTCAAGCGCACCACGATCTTGGCACCGATCGACGGACAGATTACGGAACTCAACGCTGAGCCAGGCGAGTTGGTGATCGTTGGCACCATGAACCAAGCTGGTACGCGGATTCTCACCATCGCGGATCTCTCATCCGTTCGCCTGAAGGCGAAGATTGCGGAAAGCGATGTCGCTCGTGTGGCTGCTGGACAAGACGCCACGGTGCGCGTGAATGCATATCGCAGCCGCGAATTCAAAGGGCGTGTGGATCGCGTCGCGTTGGCGCGTGGCACCGAGCAGTCGTTCGGCTCGTCGGCTGGCGGTGCTGGAGGCGGTCAAGGCGGCTGGTTCAAATGCGAAGTGGAACTTGACTTGGCCGACGGCGAAACGCTGCTCTCTGGCCTTGCTGCGAATGTTGACATCGTGGTTGCGCGATCGGACGGTCTGCTGATTCCGAGCCAAGCCTTGATGGAGCGGAAGCTCGACGAATTGCCTGGGGAACTCGCAGAAAGCACGCTTGTCGATCGTGCGCGCAAGAAGGCGACCGTTGTCTTTGTGATGGACGACGGCAAGGCGCGCATGCAATTGGTACGCACGGGTGCGTCGAATCTTTCTGACACGATGATTGTCGAGGGCCTGAAGGAAGGCGAGCAAGTGGTCACTGGTCCGTATCGGGTACTCGAGCGGCTCAAAGATGGCGATCGATTGCGTGAAGAGGTGACGAAGTCGACGGACGAAGCAGGGAAGCGCGATGCCTGACACGGGTTCATCCGCGCTTATCGAAGTTCGCGCGCTCACAAAGATCTATCGCGTTGGAGTCGAGACCATCCACGCGTTGCGTGGACTTGATCTTGCGATCACGCGCAATGAGATGGTTGCGATCATGGGTTCGTCAGGCTCTGGCAAGAGCACACTGATGAACATGCTTGGTTGCCTTGACCGACCAACAGGGGGTACCTATCTCTTGAACGGGCGCGATGTGAGTCGCATGGGCGCGCGCGAGTTGGCTCAAGTTCGCAACGAAGAGATCGGGTTTGTCTTCCAAAGTTTCGAGTTGTTGCCGCGACAAACCGCGCTTGAGAATGTCGAACTACCGCTCGTGTACGCGAAGGGTGGATGGCGCGGACGAAGGCAGCGCGCGTTGGCTGCGCTCGATCGTGTTGGTTTGTCGAAGCGTGTCGATCACCGACCAAATCAACTTTCGGGTGGTCAGCGTCAGCGTGTTGCGATTGCGCGTGCGATTCTCAACAACCCATCGATCCTGCTCGCAGATGAGCCAACCGGAAACCTTGATAGCCAGACCACTGTGGAGATTCTTGCGCTCTTTCGACAGCTTCACAAAGAAGGACAAACGGTGGTCATCGTGACACACGAAGACGAAGTTGCAGCGCACTGCCAGCGTGTCGTGCGGCTTCGTGACGGTCGAGTGTTGAGTGATCTACCTATCGAAGCGGACAGTGCTGGGCGACATCTTCCGACGGTACAAGCAGCGTTCGCTGCCACCACCTCGCTTGGAGGTGGCGCATGATGAATCCGCTGTTTTGGCTTCAAGCGATCTCGCTTGCGTTCTCGCAAATTTGGGCAAACAAGTCGCGCGCATTCTTAACGGCGTTGGGGATCATCGTGGGAGTTGCGAGCACGACCGCGGTGATCGCTGCGCTCACAGGCCTCAAGAGCAAAGTTCTTGCAGAGTTTGAATCGGTTGGTGCAAGCAAGTTCTTTGTCTTTCCAGATCGCCCAGACAACGCTCCACGCAACATGTATCCGTGGGAGAAAATTCTGTTGAAGCCAGCCGAAGTTCGCGCGATTCGCGACGAGTGCACGCTGGTGAAAGCCGTGACGCCCATCACAGAAGTCGGGCTTGATGTCGAATCGGGCGACAAGCGCATCGAAGGCATTACTGTTGCAGGCATTTGGCCCGACTGGCATGTGGTGCAGAATCGGTTTGTCGAAGAGGGGCGGCCGTTCACGAATATTGATATCGAGAGCGAGCGTCAGGTTTGTCTTATCAACAGCGACGCCATTGTTGAACTTGATCTGCCTGCGAATCCAGTTGGCGAAGCAATTTTGATCGGCGGGCGTCGCTTCTTGGTGGTTGGCATTGTTGAAACCACACAGGCGCGATTCTTCGGCATGAATACTTCGAGCGCCGAGATATTCATTCCGTTTTCGGTCGCTGAGAAGATGCAAGAGCGCAACTTCTTCATGCGTATCGAGGGAATGTTCACGAATCCCGAGTTGGCAGAGCAAGGCGAGGACGAAGTGCGATTTGTTTTGCGACGCATGCGCGGGCTCGGACCAAGCGATCCACAGACATTCCAGGTCGCTGCAATCGATAAATTCATCGAGCAATTCAAAGCGCTTGCAACAGGAATCACGGCGATCGCTGGCGGCATTGTTGGAATCTCGCTGCTCGTTGGCGGCATCGGCATCATGAACATCATGCTGGTGTCGGTGAGTGAGCGCACTCGCGAAATCGGATTGCGCAAGGCTGTCGGAGCAACGCCGATGGCGATTCTGCTGCAATTTCTGCTCGAAGCAGTGACGCTCTGTTTGGTGGGCGGATTCGTAGGAATTGCCATCGGGCGACTTGCCGCATTCGGATTGACGCGCATTCCTGGCGCGCAACTTGAGCAAGCGGATGTGCCATTTTGGGCTGTGGTTCTGAGTTTCGTCTTCAGCGCCGTGACGGGCATCGTTTTCGGTATGTTTCCTGCGATCAAAGCTGCGCGGCTCGATCCGATTGAAGCGCTCAGACACGAGTGACCATGCGATACAAAGTACGAGTTGGAACTGCCTGCACGGTTGTTGCCGCGATCACGCTCGCAGGGTGTCGCGCCGGAGTTTTCGACAACGAAGATCCGCGATGGCGCGTGCCGCCAGCGCAGTTGCATCGCATTGACTCGATGGATCCAGTTGCTGCGTCTACAACGCAACCAGTAACGCTTGAGGAGGCTGCGAAGGAAGCGCTGGCGTCGATCGAAGTGCCAGCGCTGCCGCAGGGCGCAGTGGAATTGTCGCTTGCGGATGTGCGTGCGGCTGTTCTTGCAAACAACCTTGATCTTCGCACGGTGCTTGTCGATCCTGCGATTGCGAGTGCGAACCTTTCTGCAGAAGAAGCGAAGTTTCAGGGTGTGTTCTTCGCGGAATACGATCGCAGCAACAACAGCCTTTTCGCTGATCTTGTGCAAGGTGAGGCCGCGGATTCCGATAGTTTCAACGCGGGGTTCCGCGTGCCACTCGCGACCGGCGGCAGCATCTCGCTTTCCTCCCCACTCAATCGCAGTGCAAACGGTTTGACCTTCGGTGGTACGGGCGATGACTGGCTTGCAGCGGCCAGCCTCTCGATGAGTCAGCCGCTCTTGCGTGGTGCGGGGATCGACGCGAATACGCATTCAATCCGCGTGGCCGCGTGGCAGGGGCAGATTGCAGATACCCGCACGAAACTCGAAGCCATTCGAATCTTGGCAAACGCGGATAAGGCCTACTGGAATGTGTATTCGGCGTATCGCGAGCTTGGCGTGCGTCGGGCACAGTACGAAACAGCGGTCCAGCAACTTGAGCGTGCGCGACGCCGCGTGCAACAGGGCGATGCGCCCGAGATCGAAGTCGTTCGTGCAGAAAGCGGCGTTGGGCGCACGCTCGAACAAATCATCGTGGCCGATGCCAATCTTCGTATTCGACAGCGAGCCTTAAAGCGGCTTATGAATCGGAGTGATCTTCCGGTTTCCAGTGATACACCGCTCACACCAAAGAGCGATGCGAATCCGGTTTCGCTCACCCTCGACGGTGCGAAATTGTCTGAGCAAGCCATTGCGAATCGAATGGAGTTACTGGAATTGGAATTGCGCTTAGCGATCGACACAAGCGAGATTGGGTTTCGCCGAAACGCTGCGTTGCCGTTGTTTGTGCTTGATTACGGCTACAACTTGCAAGGCACAGGCCCCGAGGCATCGAACGCGTATGGCAGCCTTGGCAACGACGATAGTTTTGATGTTGGTCTTCGCGCAGAGATTCCGCTTGGCAACGATGTACTGGAATCGCGCGTGAACACAGCGATTTTGCAGCGTGTGCAGCGACTCGCCACGCGAGAGGCGCGTCGACTCGCGATTCGCACCGAAGTGTTCGACGCACTCGATAATTTGGCGCAAAGTTGGCAGCGCATTCTTGCGGCGCGGCTTGAGGCATTGCTCGCAGCGCGCACGCTGGTCGCTGAAGAGCGTCAATTTGATGTGGGCTTGCGCACCATCGTCGAAGTACTCGACGCGAACGCGCGGCTGGCGGATGCACAGAGTCGTGAGGTTGCTGCGCTTGCGAGTTACCAAATTGCGCAGGTTGATCTTGCCTTCGCGACGGGAACATCGCTTGGCGCTGCGCGCATTCGCTGGGAACCATTTTCGCTGGACGAACTTCCTGCGCTTGAGAACATTCCGGACGCGAAAGCAGCGACGACGCCCAGTGGTTTCACAGTGGAAACGCCGTGAGTGCAGGCGTTGATGTTGCAGGCATCATTCCCACAGAAATTGATGCTCATGCATGCATCCGCGCGGCGCTGGTCGCTTGAGCGCCCAACGCACGAATCTTCTCTGGCATGGTGATGTCGGACTCAAGTTCCGTGAACGCCCTCATGAGCGTGTCGCCACGCTGACTCGTGATGAGTTTGCCGTGGCGTACGAGTGCTGCAGCGATGGTCGCAGCGTAGAGACGCGCTGCGAGACTTCGCTCAGCGCTGCTCGTTCCTGTGGTGCGCAACATTTTGTACGCGCCCTTGAGTTCTTCGAGAGCGTTCACGCTGGTGTTGGACGCGAGAATGGCGTCGAACGGATCGCGCGCGTCAGGAATGATCTCTCGCGTGAGCCATGTTGCACCAGCGAGTGCGGGCGATGTGTTGAACTCAAACGCCCAGCGCAGAGTTTCGCCAAGTTTGGCACTCGAACCTGCGGTGCCACTGGACCCAAGATCTCGAATGCCGGAATCGAGCCGCGCATGCTCATGCGATTCATGTTTCGATGGATGTGATTGTTCGTCGAATGGGAGCACTGGAGTTTCCGGTGTGTGCTTCGCGTGAGTGTTGCGCCTATCGCGCAGAGAGCAGCGACAGGAGTTCTTTGAATTCATCTTCCGCGTCTTCGGGATTCTCAACGGTCGCGCGGAGTTCATCCATCAGCATCGCAGCGAATCGTCGCTTTGCGACAAGAAGCCGCGCTGCGCAAGTTCCCTTTTCAAGCCCAAATCTCGGAGCGATTTCGTCGTAGCCAACAACCGTGCCGTCGAAGGCCGCTTGCAACACACGAAGCCGGAAGATCTCCCACGAGGCTTCGTCGTTCTCAGCGAGAAGTTCCCGCTGCAATCGCTCACTGGCAGAGCGAATGAGTCCCGCGACGAATCGTGTGTTGAATGCGCGTTCTGGGCTTCCTGATCCGTACTCTCCGGGTTCGCTTCCTTGTTCGGAAAGCACTTCGATTGCAGCCACGCCGCCCTTTGGCATACGCGTCGACGCAGTCTTGCGCCGATACATATCAGAGAGGTAGTTGCGCACAGCGCCCAAGAGCAGCGTGCGAAATCGCCCACGCCCTTGGTCTGCCTTACTCAACAAGTCGCGCGAGAGAAAGACATCACAGAGGAAGCCTTGTGTGAGTTCGGTGGCTTCTTCCGGATTTCGCCCTGTTGCGCGGATGAACGCATAGATCGCAGGCCACGATCGTCGCGTGATGGAGTCGAGGCTCGACTTGGCAGTTGGAGAACCACTCGCCGCATCGCGGATGAGATCCCAGTTGGTCTGGGTCAAGGATGGGTTCATTCTGTTGCCCATGCCATGACAAGGTACGCAAAGGGGCGAGCTTGATGATCGAATGTCGCAAATTTTTACATGTTGACGCAGAGATTCGTGCCTGTGGCGCGTCACGCATCAAGCGCAGCGCGACCGCGCGGGAGGTCGAAACGATCAGAGGTGCGTGCGTAGGTTGCCCCACCCATGCGGCCGACTGCGGCAAGACGCGCTGGATCGATGCGCTTTCCATCGAAGACAGCGTCGTCAACATGGAGTAGCTTCACGCGGCCGATCACGAGATTTCCGGCATCAGGAACTCCCGGTGCAAATCGTCGCACCTCAAGAGTTTCGCACTCAAATGTCACTGGGCTTTCAAGAAATCGCGGCGCGGCAATCGTGTCGCATGGAATCGGCGTAAGGCGCGATAGTTCGAATTCACTTTCGTGTGGAGCGAGGCGTTCTGAACACGCAACCACTTGGCGAATGTTGGATTCAGTCGCGAGGCCTATGGAAAAGCAACCCATGCCGCCTTCGTCGGTGGACTTCGCATTCGCGAGTGTGTCTTTCTCGCCGCCGTCTTCGCGATTCGCCGGACAAAAGGCGACGAGAAACGGTTCAGCCGATACCCCTGTGAAAAACGAAAACGGCGCGAGGTTGGCGATGCCTGTTGGTGACATCGTTCCGACCACAGCGATTGGTCGCGGCACGATTGCACCGATGAGCAATCCGTAGCGCCGCGATTCGGTGAGTTCGTGAGGCGAGAGTCTCATGCGCGCTGTTTCCGAGCAAGGTCGTCACGCACGCGCGTGAGAAGTCCATCCATCGTGGCCTCAAGCATGCGAATCATGTCGCGAAATCCGTCGGGGCCACCGTAGTAAGGATCTGGAACATCATCGTGGTCGCGCGCCGGATCGAGGTGACGCACAAGGAGCACGCGTTCCTCGGGAGCGCCACGCGCGAGCACATCGCGCACATGTGAGCGATCCATACAGACAAAGAGATCGTGGCGCTTGAAGTCCGCTGCGACCAGCCCTCGCGCTTCGCCCTCTGCGGCGTAGCCAGCCGCGCGCAGCGCGTCGCTCGAGCGAGGATCTGGATCTTCGCCGCGGTGCCAATCGCCAGTTCCTGCAGAGTCGATTTCGACTTCAGCAAGGAGTCCGGCAGCACGCGCATGGGCGCGGAAAATATTCTCGGCTGCAGGGCTTCTACAGATGTTTCCCGTGCAAATGAAGATGATTCGGTAGGGCTCGCGAGTGCGGCGCATAGGGCGAGTGTAACGGCGGCGCGGCCTTACACTGCGCACTCTATGGCGTACGACTATGACCTGATCGTCCTTGGTAGCGGGCCAGCCGGCCAGCGTGCTGCTGTGCAGGCGGCGAAAATCGGGAAGCGTGTTGCGATTGTCGAGCGACGACAGATGGTCGGTGGTGTTTCGCTCCACACGGGCACAGTGCCGAGTAAGACCTTTCGCGAAGCCGTGCTATCGCTCACGCATGTCCCGGCACTTTCGTCGGGTGTGCCAACACATCGACCGAAGCCAACGATTCATGATTTGTTGCATCGTGTCAATCATGTCATCGAGCGTGAACTTGATGTTGTTGCGCGGCAGTTGTCGCGCAATGGGATTGATCTCGTGAGCGGTTCTGCGCGATTTCTCGATCCGCACTCGATTGCGATCGACGGCGGCGCGATGGAGCGGCACGCTTCAGCGGAGCGATTCCTGATCGCGACTGGAAGTGTGCCATCTGATCCGCCAGTCGCGTGTGATCACAAGACGATTCTGACGAGCGATGACATCGTGCATCTCAAGCGCATTCCGAAGTCGCTTGCGGTGATCGGCGGCGGCGTCATCGGTATCGAGTATGCATCCATGTTTGCGGAACTTGGCGTCGAAGTCACGCTGATTGATCGCCACGCGCGCCCGCTTGAGTTTTGTGATGCAGAGATTGTCGATGAACTCATGCATCAGATGCGCACGCGGCGGGTTACATTCCGTCTTGGCGAAGCGGTGAAGAGTTTGCATTGCCCCGATGATGCGAACGCTGCGACGATCGAACTTGAGAGCGGAAAGACGATCGAAGTTGATGCGGTGCTTTATTCGATCGGCCGAGTTGGAAACACGGCCACGCTTGCGCTTGAGAAGGCTGGTTTAAAGGTCGACGAACGGGGGCGTCTGAAGGTCGATGCGAGTTACAGAACCGATGTTGCGCACATCTCCGCAGCGGGTGATGTGATCGGATTCCCAGCGCTTGCTTCGACGAGTTCTGAGCAAGGCCGATTGGCCGTCTGCGCGATGTTCGGTGTAGAGTCGAAGCCCGCACCTGCCGGATTTCCGTATGGGATCTACGCGATTCCAGAGATCTCTATGGTCGGCGCAACGGAAGAGGAACTGACGAAGAACAAGGTCCCGTACGAAGTGGGCGTGGCACGCTATGCGGAGATCGCGCGCGGACAAATCCTCGGCGACGAAAGCGGCCTCTTCAAGATGCTCTTTCATCGCGAGACGCGCAAACTGCTCGGCGTCCATTGCATCGGAACACAAGCAACCGAACTCGTACACATCGGACAGGCGGTACTGACGCTTGGCGGCGGGCTCGACTACTTCCTCGAAACTGTGTTCAACTATCCGACACTTGCGGAGTGTTACAAAGTTGCTGCGTACAACGCAGCGAATCACATGCGTACAAAGTCAGCAACCACGGCTTGATTGCACGAGGCGCGGGCGTATACTTTGTTTCTGCTCGAGACGGTCTTTCGAGCCAGTCTTTCACAATTGGGGCCGACCAGATTCGACCGGACGCAACCGGTCCATCGTTGCGAGTCGTGGAGCATCCAGGCCACGTAAAAAGGATGCAAAACAACAACTGCCAACACGCAGTACGCTCTCGCCGCCTAATGCGCGGTGACGCGGAGTAAGCCCAACACCCGGTAGGGTTTACCCGCGCTAAAAACCGGGTTGGTTCCAAAGTGCCGCCTGGCCGCAGAGGAACGAGAACACAGTCAGGCTGGCCGAGGTTTGGCGCTCGTCGTGCGCGGATGACCTTGGCGAGATTGAAAGCACGAACACACTTGTAGACGCGATGGGCAGGACGTATCGGGACGGGGGTGCGAATCCCCCCGGCTCCACTGCAACAAACCCCAGCATTGCTGGGGTTTGTGCTTTTTCAGCGCTCGCGGCCTGCGCGCTTT
>JASGCF010000429.1 GCA_030054275.1 Limnohabitans sp.
CGCCGTGGAACATCGCGCCGGGGAAACTCACGACGAAGTAGTTTTCGACGGGCGCTGGCTGAATCGTCTCGCCAACCTTCCATGCCATCCACGGAACCACAGGGACAGCCGGAAGCGCTTGCGCAGCAGTATCGCGCTGTTGTCCTTCTGGCAACTGCCCCGCCTCCCAGTACGGGCGAATGCCTTCCTCGATGCGTTCCGCCATCTTCGTTTGCTGATCGAGACTCGTGCCCGGAGGCGGCAGAATCAAGCCGAAAACGAGATTGCGATTTCCTCGTGGGAGATAGTCGCGCGGCGGCATGAGGTACACCGATCCTGCGATCGAGACACCGGTCAAGACGATCGCGATGAGTGCAGCAAGCACGCGATGTCGCGACACGCGGTAGATCAGGCGCGCCGTCCATGTCGAAAGCCGACCGAGTACGCCGCTCTCCGTGAGCGATGCAGTGCCAGCTTTCAGCGGCTTCAACATGCGAGCGGCCGCAGCCGGAACCACGGTGATCGCGACCAACATCGAGAGGAACACCGACACGCTAAGCGCAATCGCAATGTCGCGGAAGAGTTGCCCAACTTCGTCTTCGATCATGAGGATCGGAATGAAGACGACCACCGTTGTCAGTGTCGAACCAAGTACCGCGCCCCACACTTCGCTCGTGGCAACGATCGACGCTTTCACTGGAGATTTGCCCATCTCCATGTGTCGCCAGATGTTTTCAAGCACCACGATCGAGTTGTCGACAAGCATGCCAACGGCGAACGCGAGACCTGCCAGACTGATGACATTCACGGTGCGACCGAGTGCCAGCAGAACCACCACTGTTCCGATGATCGAAATCGGAATTGCCACGCCGATGATCGTGATCGCACGCCATGATCGCAAGAAGATGACGAGCGTCAGCGTCGCGAGCAGGCCACCTTGCCAAATGTTGTCGCGTACAAGCGCGAGCGCGTCGTCGATGTAGGTCGTTTGGTCGTAGACCAATCGCAGCGAAAGCGGCTCGACAAGTTTGCGCTTCGTCGTTTCGGTCGCAAGGAGCCCGCCTTCATTGTTCATTTCTGCGATAGCTGCGCGAACGCCGCGCATGACTTCGACAATGTTCGAACCGACCTCTTGTTGCACATTGATCGCGATGACGGGCTTGCCGGAACTCCGCACAAATCCAGCAGGTTTCTTGTAGGTGACGGCGACTTCGGCCACATCACCGACGGTGATCGCGCGTCCATCACGCGTGGCGACGACGACGGCCTCTACCGCTTCTGGAGATTCGAACTGCCCGACTGCGCGAATGGCAACTTCGCTTTTCGATTCGCGCACGCTGCCCGCACTCGCATTGCGATTCGCCGCGACGACGGCCGCGACGAGATCGTCGACGGTCAGGCCGCGTTGCGCGAGTCGCTCGGCATCGAAGCGAATCTGCAGTTCGCGCTCGCGTCCGCCGAGGACATTGACTTCACTCACGCCGTCGACCCGTTCGAGTCGTGGCTTGACGCGGTCTTCTGCAAAATCTTGCAGCGTGCGAATGTCGAAGGCTTCGCGAGCGTCCGCGTCGGCGCCCTTCCCCTTCACGGCATCGCTCTTCACTGCATCGCCCGCGCCTAGCACGATCCACGCGATGTAATCCTTGTTCTCAGGGTCGCTCGCCTCAACAACGGGCTGATCGACATTTGGCGGATACGACGACACTTGCCGCAACTTGTCGCTGACTTCGCGGATCGCGTCGTCTGGGTCGGTTCCAACGGCAAACTCAAGCCGCACGCGACCGGAGTTCTGCGTCGAAACGCTTGTCATCTGTTGGATGCCCGCGACGCCTTGCAGTTTCTCTTCTTGCTTTTCGACGATCGAGCGCTCGACTTCAGCTGGGCTCGCGCCCTCCCAGAAGGTTGAGACGCTGACGATCGTGCTTGACACCGTTGGTGTGAGTTGGATCGGGAGTTTGCGAAGTGCGAGGACGCCCGCCAACGCGATCAAGATCACGCAGACGACGACGGTGACTGGCTGACGAACGCTTCCTTCGACGAGTTTCACGGGCGCGCCCCCGTGGCTGGCGCGATCGGCGCGACGGGCATGTTCGGCATCAACCGTTCGTTACCCTCGATGATGATGGGATTTTGGAAATCTGAGTTGTCGATGGGGCCGCGCACCGCGACGCGATCGCCAAGCGGAAAGAGCACATCGACGCCGTACGCGACGGCCATGCCATCGCGGATTCCGTAGACAAGCGTTGCCGTACCCATGTAGACGAGCGCGTCTTTGGGCACGATCGCCACTTCGCGCGGTGCGCCTTGCGGGACATACGCGTTGACCGCCAGGCCCGCCGCGAGCGCGCCGTCGGTGTTGTCGATTTCGGCAATCGCGTGGAATGTGCGCGCGCGCGGATCGATTTCAGGAACGATGCGAACTGCGCGCGGTGTGAGCGTCTTTCCGAAGACGCTTTCGATCGCAATCGCTGCCTCGGTTTGCGCAGTCGTTGCGTTGTTGGGGCGTGCCGTG
>JASGCF010000069.1:0-1506 GCA_030054275.1 Limnohabitans sp.
AGACTCGAAAGTGCGGATGTTGGTTGCGAGGAAGATCGCTGATTCATGCTGTTCTTCGTGCTCCAAATTCGCGTTGCGTTCGAAAGTCCAACACCGGCGCTCACTCTCATGCAAGGTAAGACGAGCAAGTTCTTCGCGCGGTGCTGCACGCGGATAGATCGCGAGTATACGACACGGTGGCTGCAACTTCCAACTCTCTCGTCGTACTCATCGAGAGAAGTTCCCAGAATCCACCGAACTACCTAGTCCTTTCGCCAATCGATCACAAGTTTGCCAAATTGCTCGCCAGCCTCCAAACGCTCGAATGCTGCACAACCTTCACTTGGCGCAAACACACGATCAATCACGGGGCTGAGTGCACCCGAGCGAAACAGCGACACGACTTCGCGGAACTCGCGCATATCGCCCATGGTCGAGCCAACCAGTCGCAACTGGTTCCAAAAAATACGCGTGAGGTCTGTTGTAGCGTCGGGCCCAGTGGTCGCGCCACAGGTCGCAAAGCAACCGCCTCTCGCCAAACTCTTGATGCATGACCCGTGCACAGCCTTGCCAACGCTATCGACGCACAGGTCGACACCTCGACGCGCGGTGATTTGGCGGACATCACGCGACCAATCCTGACCTTGGTCGAGCACGCCGTGCGTTGCGCCAAGCGCCTTCGCGCGTTCGAGTTTCCATGGATGTCGGCTGGTCACGATCGTTTCGCAGCCAAAGTGCCGCGCGATGGCGAGGGCAGCGAGTGCAACGCCACCGCCGATTCCCGTGATCAGGACGAGCGATCCAGTTCGCAGACCAGCCTGCGAGACCATCATGCGCCACGCTGTGAGATGCGTGAGGCCGAACGCGGCGGCTTCGACTGGGTCACACTCGCCGATCTCAAGAAGATTGGAGATCGGCGCGACAAATTTCGCTGCGAGACAGCCCGGACCGTGCTCGCCGATCATCGTGATATCTGGCGTGGCTGCGCGAACGCCGGGCCTCGGCTGTTCCGACATCGGCACCGCTGCATTCAACAACACGCGCCGTCCGATCCATGCAGCGTCGACCCCTTCGCCGACCGATTCGATGACACCTGCGCCGTCTGAGCCAGAAATCGCGGGATAGCGAATGTCAATTCCTGGAAGTCCGCGACCCACCCAAAGATCGAGGTGATTGAGCGCACTTGCTTCGGTTCGCACCACGACCTGACCCGCGCATGGCGTCGGCTCGGGGAAGTCTGGGGTCAGGGCGACATTGGGAAGAACTGGCGAACCTTGGCGAAGAATGGTGAGCGCGCGCATGGGCGGCGAGTGTACGGGGTTCGCAGGCACGGTTGAAAGTCGCGACATCCGCAGCCGTGGACGCGCGGATTCGTATCATGGGCCCCATGCTGATTCGCACTCGCGCGCTTTGCACCCGTTCGCTTCTGGCCGTGTATGTCGGAGGGGTTGTGCTGCTCTCGGCAGGCGAGGGGTTCACCCAAGCGCCGGCGACCCGAGGGACCCCCGTGACGACCCCCGCGACGAC
>JASGCF010000069.1:1606-11034 GCA_030054275.1 Limnohabitans sp.
GACCCCCGTGACGACCCCCGCGACGACGCAAACTGCGCAGCCTCCGCAGGTGCCGCCGCAGACCATTCCTGGGCCGATCAAAGCCGAGCCACTGATTACGAAGTTCGGTGTTGTCGAACCGGGTACGACCGTGTCGACCACCATCAAACTCATCAACCCGCTTGATCGCCCGATCACCATCCGAGCCGCGAAACCCAGTTGCACCTGTACCACCGTCGACATGGCTGGCAAGGTGATCCCGGCCGGCGGATCACTCGATATGCCCATGTCGATGAAGACCGCGCACTCGGTGGGTGAAAAGATCGCGCAAGTCAATGTGGTGTTCGAAGGCTTGGAACAACTGCTTGCGGTGCGTCTCGAAGCAGAAACAGCCTACGCAGTGCGCGGAAATCCAGCGTACATCGACGCGCTGGCACCTGAACGCATGAAGGGCTTCTTCGAACTTGTCGCCGTTGATGAGCAACCATTTGAAGTGCTTTCGATCGCTGGGCTGCCGCCCGAAACCGCAGACGACACAGCGATGCGCCCCGCTGCGCGGCATGTACTGCGCTACGACTTCACGCGGAACCCGAAGGCGCCGGTCCCGCCGTTCCTCATCGTCGAAACAAATCACCCGAAGTGTCCGGTGCTTGATTTACGCGTCCGACACGAGACAACGCGCATCACGCCATCGCTTGGTTTTGCCGAGTACCGCGCGAATCTCGGTGTTGTGGCGCCTGGAAAATCAGCTGAGTTCGAACTCGAAATCAAGCGGATGGGTGCAGCACGCGTCGACAGCGTGACAAGCCTTGCTCCGAACGCAAAGACGGAATTGGTGTCGCAGCGCGCGGACGGCGAGTCGGTGCTTGCCACGGTGCGTGTCACCGACATGGGCCTGCCGAAGGGAATCTTTCTGTTCCCTTGTCGATTCACCTCGGGGCAAAAGTCGTCGATTTTCTATCTCTACGGCACGATTCGCTGAGTTCTGCGGACGCATGACAATTCGCGCGCCCACTTCGCGAATCCCGCGATCGAAAGCGAATCCAATCCTCGGGCCGCAGGCGAAGTGCGACCACCATGATCACCTCTGCTCCAACGACCGTCGACACGATCCGTATTCGGAAGTACCCGAACCGTCGACTCTACGACACGAGTCGTTCGACACACCTGACGCACGACGAAGTCTTGGCGATTGTGCGTCGTGGCCAAAAAGTGCAGATCAGCGATAGCCGCACCGAAGCGGACATCACCAACGAAGTACTGATGCAAATTCTCGTTGCGCGCGACCCAGCGTTGGTCGCAGCGCTTCCAACAAGCGCGTTGCTCGCCGTTGCACGCTCAACACCCGAAGGTGTGACGGCAGCGAATGCCCAGTTTGCGCAACTCGCTGACGCGCTTCGCGCCCGCTAAGCGCCGACAAAGCACAAGCTCCATTCCTTACGCAACGCTCGCGGCGGCTCCTCGGCCAGCGAGCGTTGTGGTTTTGACACATGGTTGCTCTGCGTGATGCGCAAGCCTGCTCGGTAGACTTCGCACATGCTTCTGCTCACTTCGCTCGCGTCCATCATTTTTGTTGCCACCGCGCAGGTTCATGCAGAGCCGCCAAAAAGCGAGCCGACTGCGGAAACACGCGTCGATCCCCGCGTCGACCCCCGCATCGATCTCTCGCGAGTCACCATCGTTGCTGATGCAGCGACGCGCGAACCGGAAGTGCGCGGAACAGCGCCTGCCGTGGTCGCGCGCATCGCACGCTCTTCAGATGAGGTGCCCGTCAACGACGCAACCTATCGCGCTGCAACAGACGCCATTTCGCGTGGGCTTGGATTCCTTGCACTGCGACAGTCGAAGCGCGGCATGTGGTTTGAAAAGGAATCTGTCGAACCAACAGATATGGAGCCGCGCAGGCGTGCCGCGAGCGTTGCTGTCACAGCGATGGCACTGAAAGCATTTGCGCAAGCGCACGCTCTTGGCGACGCGCAGGTTCGTACACGCGCACGCAGCGCGATCGACGGGATTCTCGCCGATCCCGCCGCGATGGAACTCGTCGCGAAAGGCGGCGTTGGCAACTATGTCATGAGCGCTGTTGCCAGTGGGCTCAGCGCCGTCGGCGACGCAGACGCGACAGCAAGCAGCATGCGCGCGATCGAGTGGATGCGCCGCGAACAATGGGACGAAAGCGAAGGCCTCGCGAGCGGTCAAGATTGGTTCGGCGGTGCTGGATACGGAAACGGCAAACGGCCCGATCTCTCCAACACCCAAATGATGCTTGATGCGATGCACGATGCCGGCGTCTCGGCGGATGATCCTGCTGTGCAACGCGCACTTCGCTTTCTTGAACGCGCGCAGAATCGCAAGGCATCGAACAGCGCCGCTTGGGCGCAATCAGGTACTGGAGATGGCGGTTTTGTGTATTCGCCAGCAAACGGCGGTGAGAGTTTCGCAAGCGATGCTGCAGGTGAAGGGCGCTATGGCGAAAAACTTGCTGTGAAAAGCCTGCGCAGTTACGGATCGATGACCTACGCCGGTTTCAAGAGCATGCTGTATGCAGGGCTCTCGAAAGATGATCCTCGTGTGAAAGATGCACTCGCGTGGATTTCCGCGCATTTCACATTCGTCGAAAACCCTGGCCTTGGTGCGCAAGGCTACTTCTACTACATCCATGCGATGTCGCGTGCGTTGTTTGCTGCACGGCTTGAGCGGATCGAGACGCCGAACGGTACTTCGCACGATTGGCGCAGCGAGCTTGTCGAAGCACTCTGCACACGGCAGCGGCCCGACGGCTCGTGGCGCAACGACGCAGAACGCTGGGAAGAATCGAACGAAGATCTCGCAACGATCTATGCAGTGCTCGCGCTTGAAGAAGCGATCAAGCCGACCCGTGCGCCCGTTGCGGAGTCGGGCTTGCCAAACGCGAAGCAGCAATGACCGTGCTTTCGCGCGTCGGCAGCGCAACAAGTCGTAGACTCCACACAGCAAGCATCGATGCACTCGCAAGAAGCACTGCTCCGAGCGCTTGATGGACCGAGGTGGTTGCCACTTCGTAGACCGGAATGCGTGCGTCGGTACGAATGAGTACCACCACAAGAGCGCCAATTCCAAGTACGAACTGCAGCCCGACTCCGTGCATCAGTGCTTTTCCGAAGAAGCGCACTGGGCGAACATCACGCGCACGACTCGATGCATGTGCGCCCGTGACGACGGCGAGGACGAGCACCACAAAGGCGCCAAAGATGTGTCCCCAAATGGGCCACTCAGGATGTACGGCTGGTTGGCCTTCCGACGGTGGAATCTGAAGATGCCTGTAACTGGCACCAAGAAAGAGTTGCACCAACATCGCCGACACGAGAAACACAGGGAGTGTGCGAAGCCGCTGCGCATTGCGAAGATCTGCGAACGGCGCCTGCGTGGACCATGTGCGACTTGTGACACACGCGATGACGCACGCGGTTGCGAACACCACTTGACCGAACATGCCGTGCACAATGGCGAGTAATGTGCTTGGAGAGAGTTCGGTGCCGCTGACCGCAGTTGTCAGTGTTCCCGTCACACGCAATCCACCAAAGAGCCCCTGCACACACACCATCGCAAGGAAGAGAACAGCAAGAACGCGCGGGAGTGTTTGTCGTCGATCATCACGGAAGACAACATGCACAAGCATCAGCGCGGTCACGCCGACAAGCATGCCGAAGAGTCGGTGTGCGTGCTCGTAGTAAATACCTTCCTTCATTTCGCTGATCGGGTAGAGCAGCATGTTGTGTCCGAAAGAGTTCGGCCAGTCGGGTACGGCAAGGCCACTCTCAAGCCCGGTCACCAGTCCGCCTGTGACAAGCAAAATGAACACCGTCAGCGCCGCAACGCGCGCGAAGAGGCTCGCCGGTACAGGCAGTTCGATCTTCGTCGCGTTGCGTGCCAAAAATCCGCCGAACCACGCGAGTGCTGCGCTGATTGCGAAGAGACCGCCCACATAGACGAACGGGACCCACGCGTTGTCTCCGCGAGCATCGCGGAGAAATGCGCCGATCACGAGAAGATTTGCGACAGCGCTCACAAGTCCCGTGACCATCGGCGAGGCGTTGGCGCGACGCGCGACGGCGCCGAACACAACAGGTACAGCAAGTGTGAGAAGAAAGAGCGCTTCACCGATCCACAGCCCAGGCGCCATCATCGAGACATAACCGATGGCCCACATCGCAGCCGTGGTTGCGAAGCCAAGCGCCAAGTGAACCGGACGCACCAAATACGCTGCGCCGTACGCAAGGCCCGCGAGCACAGCGAACACAGCAAGCAAGACGCCGAGCGGCGTCGGCGATCCTTCTGCGACCGCGGGCGTGGCGAAGGGTGCATCGATCTGCGTAGCGAAAGAAAGCGCAGAAGTAAGAACGATCGAAGGCATCATGGGCGGCTATGGTAGGATTCTTCCTCTTTACCGATGAACCCTTCCACGGCCGAAATTCCCGCAGAAGACGCAGCAATTCGCTCGCGAGATGCTGCAATTGCGCACGATCAAAGGGTTCACACATCCCTGCAGACATCGCTGCAGACATCGCTGCAGACATCGGTGCATGAGTCCTCGCACGCGGCCGTCATCGCGCCACGCGCGAAATCGATGGTCGGCGTCTGGGCCGAACTTACAAAGGTGCGTCTGAATGCGATGGTGCTGCTCACCACCGCTGTTGGTTACGCGCTTGGATCGCCAGGTGCGCTTGAATGGGGGCGGCTCGGTTGGACATGCGCTGGCACCGCCTGCGCCGCCGCAAGTGCATCACTCTTCAATCAACTGTTCGAGCGACGACGCGATGCGCTTATGTTGCGAACGCGCGGACGACCACTCCCTGCGCGGCAAGTGTCGCCGGCGTTGGTCTTCGTGGCAGGACTGGTGACTGGCTACGCGGGCGCCGCGCTGCTTGGATTCACCGTCGGACTGCTTCCGGCTGCGCTTGCTGCGGTCAACATCGTGCTTTACGCGTTGCTCTACACGCCTCTCAAGCCACGCACCACCTTCAACACCTTGGTCGGTGCGGTTTGCGGCGCCATTCCACCGGTGATCGGCTGGACTGCTGCGACTGGACAGATTGATCCGGGCGCGTGGCTCTTGGGAGGGTTGTTGTTCGTCTGGCAGATTCCCCACTTCCTCGCACTTGCCTGGATGTATCGCGAGGACTACGCCCGCGGCGGACATGCCATGCTTCCGGTGCGCGACGAAGGTGGAGAGATCACGGCACAGGCTGTACTACTTGGCACCATTCCGCTGATTCCGCTTGGCCTCAGCGCAACACTCCTCGGGCTTGCTGGCATCTGGAGTGCTGTCGTTTCGCTGTGTGCGGGGCTGGCCTTTCTGTGGCTCGCCTTTGGTTTCTACCGATCGCGCGATGACCGAAGTGCGCGTCGATTGTTCCTCGCGAGCATCCTGTACCTGCCAATTGTGTTGGGCACGATGACCGCAGATCGCGGCGCACTGGACATCCTGTCGCACATGCGCGGGCGAGGCGGGACCATCACGGTCCCGACGGAGCGGCCCTAAGGATCACGCGATGCAGCAACTCGAGCAGCCCCAACCCTCCGCAGACACGCGCTCTGTTGCACCGACTCTCACCTTTCGTGGCGGCGGCTGGGTGATTGTGTTGTCCGCGCTGTTGACCCTCTGTGTGCTCTTTTGGGGGTTGCTCGCACCGCTCCTTGGCGTACGCCCAGTCGGCGATGGCCACAGCGTCGCGAGTTACGGATTCGACCTCACGAACCTTCAGATTGCGTCTGATCGACTTGTTGCATCTGGCTTCCCGCGCGGATTCCTGCCGTCTCTCGACAATCCGAAGCACCTCGATGGCCGCCAAATGGCCAACTACAACATCGAGAACCGCCCGAAATATGTCGTTTCGACCGATCGCGTGGTTGCTGCTGTGATCAACGGTCAAGCGCATGCCTGGCCACTCACCTTGCTCAACGCCCACGAAGTGGTGAACGACACGGTTGCTGGAGTCCCGCTGGTGGTGACTTACTCGCCGCTGTGCGATGCAGCATTGGTGTTTGACCGAAGAGTTGGTGGTGTGCAACGCCTCTTCGAGGTCAGCGGGCTCTTGGTCGATTCGAACCTGGTCTTCACCGACAAATCGATCGACGGTACCGCTGCGGACACGACGCATGTTCCCAGTCTCTTCCTGCAACTTGAGCGACGGGCGATTGCGGGCCCACTCGCATCTTCCAAGACCACGCTGTCGATGTTGCCAGGAGTTTGCATCACGACTTGGGCTGATTGGCTTGCGCTGCACCCAGACACAACAGTCACGCTGCGCGATCCCGAGCGCATTCGCCACATGAAGGAGATTTCGTACGCGCGCTACTTCCTCGATAAGGAACTTCTCGCGCCGGTTTCGAAGCTCCCAGACGAAGCGAAGATGGAGAAGCAAGGGCTGCGACTGAAGAGTCCGGTGCTCATGGTCGAAAGCGGCGACGCATGGCATGCGATCTCTCTTGAGGCGCTTCTTGAGGCACCTCTTGAGGCACATCTTGAGGCACATCTTGAGTCACCTGTCGCGCGGGGCGATGCGAGCGGCCCAACCGAAACCCGTACCACGGCGTTTCAAATTGGCGGCACAGCCTTCACCGCCGCGCTTCCCAAGGGGCCGGTTGTCTGTCGGGTTACGCGGGCGGACGGCTCACCGGTGCCCGTCATCCCCTGCCTCTACTTCTCCGCGCACGCCTTACTTGGCGTAGATGCTGTGGAGTCGCTTGGGCTGCCTGCGGGTAAGCCAGCGGGTCCATAGGCGCCTCCACGGCGAAAATGCGACCAAGACCACGCTCCCGAGGCGTCGACCAAGGGAATTTCTACGAAATCAGCAGAATTTCGTGCGTGCATGGCAGATTTGATCGCTTGTACCTCTGTCGAGAGGCTTTCTACAAAGGAACCTCTCTGTGGGGATTCCCCTCACGATGGGTTTCCGGTTTTCGGGTTTTCGACCCGTCCTCTCGACGCGGGAAGAGATTCTGCAAGTGCAGCGACTCGATTGACGCCGCTTGCTTTACGACTAGATCGGCGCACTCCGCCGTCGAGGGCAACCTCGGCGGTGGATGTGTTTTTGGAGGTGCTCCGAACCACCATGAACCACCATGAACCACCATGAACCACCATGAACCACCATTGTGTCAGCGCATCGAACCGAGCCAAAGCGTCGCATAGAGCACCAGCCAGACGGCATCGAGAAAGTGCCAGTACATCGCGGTATAGGTGATGCCCCGATGGTCCATCGGTCCATACAGCCCCTTCGACGCCCGCCATGTGGTGATCACAAGTGGAGGAAGCCCGCCCACCACATGGGCTGCGTGGAGTGCCGTGAGCACATAGAAAGTCCAGCCGTAAAGGTTGTCGGTTGGGCCGAGATTCTCGGAGAGGAGTTGGCGCCATGCCACGAGTTGGATCACCAGAAAGGCGACCGCAAGCGCTGTTGTCGCCAACATCATGCCGCCCTGGCGTGGATCGCCACTCCGACCAAACCGAAGCGCGCGCTGCATGGTGACGCTTGAGATAAGAAGTAGCACCGTGCTGGCAAGCAAGATGGCGGGCGGCCGCGGCGCATCGATGGGAACAAAGTCGGCGCCATTGTCAATGCGAACGGCGAGGTAACCCACGATCGTCGAGGCGAAGACGACTCCCAGCGCCGCGAGAAAGATCCACATGCCAAAACGGCCCGCTTCAAAGCGGGCCGTTGGATCATCGAATGGAGTGTCGCGCTGTGCCACGCTGTTCTTTCGCGAAGTCGGACCCGTGTTGATCAGGCGTCGACGATCTCATGGCGTCGATCACATTCGGGCCGCGCAACAAAGTGACCTGTTCATTCGGTTCACTTGCCTGCGATCGGAGCGAACGGCGCGTTCGTTTCAAGATACGACTGAACAAACGGCGCGTTGCCCTTGTTCAGCGAGACTTCGTATTGACCAACATCCATCATGCAGAACACCATCATCAGCACGACGAAGAGCATGGAACCAACAAGCACCATGAGATTGAACGGGCGATCCCAACGAAGGTGCATGAAGAAGAGCGACACAAGGGTCGCCTTCACCACGGCAATACCAATCGCGAGATAAATGTTCGCTTCACCGAGATCGATGTAGCGAGCTGCAACGGTCACAACTGTGAGCACGAGCAGCGCAAAACCCGTCGCAAACAGCGTCGAGTAAGGAACCAAGTGACCAACGAGCGGATGAGGCTCTTCATGGCCGTGTGAAGTGTGGGTTGAGCCGCTTGCCATAGGGTGTCTCCGCGAAGTGAGCGGGGAAGGTCAGGAGTATCAGTGAATGAGATAGAAGAGTGGGAAGAGGAAGATCCACACCAAGTCGACCACGTGCCAGTACAGACCGACAAGGTCAACAGGCGTGTAGTAGTTACTCGAGAAGCGCCCGCGCATCGCCGCCCACAGCAGCCAACTGATGACGCCAATACCGATCACAACATGGATGCCGTGCAAGCCGGTCATGATGTAGTAAATGGCGAAGAACTGGTGCGTGTTGACGGGCATCGCTGGGTCAACCAAGTGCGCATCGGCTTCGGGATGAATGCCGTGCGAACCCTTCGCAGCCTGCTCAACCATCGACACCGTGGAAACGCCCGAAGGGCCGGATTTCGGAGCCACAATCGCAGTGCGATCAACCGCTGGAACGGCGACCAACTCAGCAGGCTTCGCGCCAGCAGATGGATTCGGCGCCGAGATGGCGAGCACAGGGTTCTCAACAGGCTTCGGCTCTGTGGTCACGATCACCTTCTCAGCTTCATCCACAGGCTGATAGAAGTTGATGCCCCACTTCAGATTGAGGTGGAACTTGTGGGTGTACTCGAAATACTTGATCACCATGAAGCCGCATGCACCAGCGAGGGTGAGCGCGAGGCACACGATCAGCATGCCCTTCTTGTTGGTCTGCGCAGCGCGCACGGCCAGCGCCATCGTGAGGCTCGACAAGATCAGTACGCAGGTGTTGATGCCACCCAAGATCGTGTCGAGATAGTTCGCTGAGTACGAGAAGACCTCTGGGTTCTTAAACCGCAGAATCGCGTACATCACAAACAGTGCGCCGAAGAAGAGAACTTCGGTCGCCAGGAACACCCACATACCAAGCTTGCCCGATTCGAACTGCTGATTCGGAGTGTCGAAGTGGTGCGCGAGGAACGGATACTTCGCGTGGTCGCCATGCGCCCCGTGGGCGTCGTGACCGTGCGAATCAGCGTGTGCGTGAGAATGTGACACTGTTCAGTGGCCCTTTCCGCTGGCCGCGGCAGAGATGTGCGCCTCGGTGTCGATGACATAGCCTTGTTCCTTCTCGTCCCAACGCACTGCGCTGAAGTCGTAGCAATCGCCGACGCGTGGAGTCGTCGAGAAGTTGTCGTGCGGTGGCGGCGAGGTGCACTGCCACTCAAGGCTCGCACCGCCCCACGGATTCGCAGGTGCCTTCTTACCCGC
>JASGCF010000430.1 GCA_030054275.1 Limnohabitans sp.
CCCGAAATCTCGCGCGAAACAACGACATCTCCGATCAGCGTCTTTCCCGACATACGCACCATGTCAAGAAACCCAGTCATCACGCTAACCACGATGATGACCAACGCGACGCACAAGGCGACCGCAGCGACAGCGATGAAGGGGATGACCCTCGATGTGAGGTAGCGGTTGGAGAGCAGCGGGGCGTACATAGGGAAAAGTCGTCGGTTTGCGAGGGTAGCACGACGGGGCGCGCGCGTGCGCGCATCGGTCAGCTCGTTCGACCGCTTCTATTGCGGCTTGAGCACATACGAACGGCCGCCCCAACGGACTGGAATCTGCTTGCGCAGCATGCGGGCGCCGTCATAGAGCCACCAAGCCACCATCAACGCAGCAAATGGATGAAGCACAACCCCGCTGATCGGCGCTCGCTGTCGCTGATGCATAAGGGCGACTGCCACAAAGGCGAGCGCCAACGAAATCGCGCCGCAAGCCGCGACCAGCGTTGCGTCGGGAACACCGCGACTGACGCCTGAAATCGCGCCTGTTGCGCCAACGACAAGCGCAGCCAAAGCAGCCGCCGGTAAGAGCGTGGAAATCGCGAGTAACTCGATTGCAGAGCGAACCAGTTTCGACGGCCTGCGACCGTAACTTTCGATGAAGATTCGCGTCCAACCCGCGCGCATGGCACGAACGGAGTCGTACATCGACACTTCCATGCGCCGCGTTGCGTCGATCGCACCGAGCCGCATGCCGCGCGCATGCATGCCACGCGCGAACGCCAAGTCTTCGAGAAGCGCGTCGCGCACGGCTGCATGTCCACCAAAGGCGTCGTAGTCGTCGCGGCGAAAAAGCAGGAATTGACCATTCGCGAACGGCCAGCGCTTTTCGTCGCGATTGGCTTTGTTGAGCGGAAAAACGCGCAGAAGCACGGTAGATGCCACGGGTTGCAACACACGCTCGAAGCGATGTTTGTAGGTGAGTCGCCCGACAGCGGACAGAAGTGCGGTGCCCTTCGCATGTGCGATCGACAGCATTGCGTCGATCAAATCTTCCGAGAAGCGACAGTCTGCGTCTGTGAAAAGCAACCATTCGCCTTGGGCAGCCTCTGCTCCAACGCGACAGGCGTTGCACTTTCCGGCCCAATCGTCGGGGCATGATGCGTTTTCGATGATGCGAATGCGCGGATCCCCCTCGGCCGCCGCGAGCAGGAGCGATTTTGTCTCATCGGTGCAACGATCGAGTACATAGATCGCTTCGAAATTGCGACGAGTTTGCCGACGAAGTCCGTGCACGCTTGCCGCAATCACGCGCGCTTCGTTGTGCGCTGGGATGACGATGGAGAGGAGCCCTGGTGCCGGCGGCAGGAGATCGCCATCTCGAACGCGCGGGATTTCTTTATCTGCGTGGGCGATGCGCACGATCACGACGATCGACGCAATACCTGAGAGCACGCTGAGGAGACAGAGGATGAGTGCGATGAGGTCCAAGGGAGCGGTGCCGGAAAGCGCATGGTACGACGACCTCGGTGGGTGGTGGACGCAGGTATCGCTTTCACACAGCGAACCGTGGGAGAAGAATTACACTGCGGGATCTATGCGCATTCTTCTGACCAACGATGACGGTATCCACGCACCTGGTATTGAGGCGCTGCACGCAGCCATCCGAGACATGGGTGAAGTGGTGACGGTTGCGCCCGCAGATGTGCAAAGTGCAACGAGTCACGGCATTACTTTCCACACGCCGTTGATGATTTCGGAAGTTGCGCCAAATGACTCGATGCGCGGTTATGCGGTGGAGGGGCGACCTGCAGACTGCGTGAAACTTGGCCTGCGTCGGTTGTGGCCGGATCTGTTTGGAGAGAAGTCGCGGCCTGATGTTGTCATTTCTGGCATGAACTCTGGTGCGAATGTTGGAATCAATGTGATCTATTCGGGAACTGTGGGCGCAGCCGTTGAGGCCGCGTTTCTCGGCGTGCCCGCGATCGCCGTGAGTTTGCACATGGGAGGCGGAGCGCCGCACTGGCGTCGCGCTGCCGAGATCGCGCGACACGCGATTGATCAAGTGCTGAAGCACAAGATCGATCCACACAATGTCATCAATATCAATGTGCCACGCACGCATACGGCAGATGCGCCGATGCCGAAAATTCGCGTGGTGACCATGAATACAGCGGCGGGTATTGACAACTACGAGCGTCGCGTTGCGCCCGACGGGCGTCCGTACTACTGGCCAAACGGCAACGGTATGGAGTTCTTCCACACCAAAGAGGGCACCGATGTAGAAGCGCTGAACGACCGCTTCATCACGGTCACGCCGATCCAGTACGACCTCACGGACTATCACCGCATCGATGAGTGGCGACGACGGTTGGCGTAACTTTGCGAGGGCTTCAGGACGCCACCACAGCCCGCCGCGCCAATTCGAAAACGACGACTCGCGGCGAGGCGTGCCAGAGCGAGCAAGTTGCGAAGCAGGTTGCGAGCGCTCAAAGACGCGAAGCAGG
>JASGCF010000431.1 GCA_030054275.1 Limnohabitans sp.
CGATGCGGTGAAGGTTGGCATTGGCCCGGGTTCGATTTGCACAACGCGCGTTGTCACCGGCGTTGGTGTGCCACAGATCACCGCTGTGATGGAGGCGGTTCGCGCCGCAGATCTCCAAGGCGTCCCTGTGATCGCAGACGGCGGAATTCGGCAATCGGGAGATATCGCGAAGGCGCTGGCGGCTGGCGCGTCATCGGTGATGCTGGGGTCACTTTTGGCTGGACTCGACGAAAGCCCTGGCGAAGTCGTGCTGCACCGTGGTCGTCGCTTCAAGAGTTACCGCGGTATGGGAAGCGAGGGGGCGATGGCCGCTGGGTCTGGTGACCGCTACGGACAGGCCTCGATCAAAGACACACGCAAGTTTGTGCCAGAGGGCGTTGAAGGCATGGTGCCGTACCGTGGCGCACTTGCAGAGTTCATGTATCAAATGGTGGGCGGCGTGCGCAGTTCCATGGGGTATTGCGGCTGCCGTACGCTGCAAGAGTTCCGCGAGAAAGCTCGCTTTACCAAGGTTTCTGGCGCGACGGTGATTGAAAATCACCCGCACGACATTCTGATTACGAAGGAATCGCCCAACTACAGCGCAACCGTACGCACGGAGTAGCGCACGCTTGATGTGACCCGCACAGACCCGCGCGAATCCACATCCGGAACACGCACATTCGAAAAGTGACAACGCCCAGGCGCACGAGCGTCTGGGCGTTGTTCTTTGCATGCCGGTGACAGGAATCGAACCTGCAAGCCTTTAGAGGGCGGCGGATTTTGAATCCGCTGCGTCTGCCAGTTCCGCCACACCGGCGTCGGGGGCAGGGGCGGGAGTCTAACCGTTTCGGCAGGGAAACGGGAAATTCTTTTTCTGATCTGAGAGAGGCACGGTTTCAGCGCGGAAGAGATCGACGCCCCGTTTCCGGCGTTGAGTTGAGTTTCCCCTCCCACAACCATTTGGAGATACGCATGAACCCCCGTTCCATCGCCATGACCGTGGCCGCGTCCGCTTTCGCGACCGTCGCCTTCGCCCAGTCCGACGACTGTTCCTCACCCGTGCCGATCAACGGCGGCGGGGTGTATCAGTTCGACCTGAATGGCTTCACCCCATCGACGGGCGTCGCAAGCGCATGCATTCTGAACGGCGCGCTTGTCCGCGACGGTTGGTATTGCTGGACGGCCGACTGCGACGGGATGGTCACGATCGAAACCTGCGCAAATCTGCAGATCGACACCACACTTGCAATCTATCCGTTTGACAACGGCTGCAACTGCCCAGGCGATCTTCCGCCGCTCTGTTGCTCGGATGACGATTGCGGCAAGCAAGCCCGTATCACCTGTGAAGTGCGCTGCGGTCAGCGCTACATGATCCGCATTGGTGCGAAGAACTCGCCAACCTATGTTGGCACGATGACCATCCAGTGCAATGGCCAGCCTTGCGGCGGCAACGAGCCAAACGAGCCAATCGTCTGTGCGCCATGCTGCGGTGGTCGGCCAGAAATCGTCGACTCATCGGCAGTCAACTTCAATCAAGGCGCAGTGGCTGCGGGAACCAACTTCCGCATGTCGAACGCCGATCCGGCTGTGAGCCTCTTCGATCTGGGTAACCAAGGCAGCGCGCCCATTGGCACGGTGACCAGTTGGAACACCGGTCGTTATTCGCATCCATCGTGGACGCAAGACAATCTCGGCACCCTCTTCGGCGTCGTGATCGATGACGAAGGCAACACGATCGTCACACACACGGTCGTTTACTGGCAGAACTACCTTGGCACGCTCGGCGGCGCTGGAAGCGTGTATCGCCTCGACAGCGCGTCCGGCGCTGCGAGCGAACTCATTCGCCTTCCGAACGCAACGACCACGGCGCATCCACAAGGCTCTGGTCTTGGTCAGGTCGACTACAGCTGCGAGTCAAAGCTCTACTACATCTCGAACTTTGAAGACGGCCGCGTGTACGCAGTCGACAAGGCTGGCGCAGTGAAGGGCACCTTCGATCACGCAACCGGCGCTGTCACCGGTGCGCTTCCAGCAGGTGGCTTGCAAGAGCCAAATGATGTTGCCGGACCAGTGCCTCTTGGCGAGCGCGTGTGGGCAGTGAAGGCTGTCGATGGTCGCCTCGTCTACTCGCTGTGGATCGAAGACAACGGCAATCCAAACTGGACGCGCAACAACGAAATCTGGTCGGTCGCACTTGATGCGAACGGACTCTTCGTCGCCGGTACCGAGCAAATGGAATTGTCGATGCCGCAAGATGATGTTGATGTGACCAATCCGGTTGCAGACATCGCCTTCGATGCGAATTGCTGCATGTTTGCCGCAGAACGCGGTATGAGCAGCCTCGAAGAAACCAGCGCACATGTTGGACGACTCATCAAGTTCTGCGGCGGGAAAAATGGCTGGGAACGCGCTCCGGAAGACTTCTTCCTCGGCACACCAAGCTTCGGTCGCAACTCTGTGGGTGGCGTCGATATCGAGGGCGGCGTGAACGACCGCGTCT
>JASGCF010000432.1 GCA_030054275.1 Limnohabitans sp.
TGCATGCGATGGAGCGGAGTCCAGCGAGGAAGGGCTCGATTCGATCGAGTCTGGCCTGTCCGTCACCCACGTTCGCATGCGCATCCCGCGCACCCGCGAGAAGCGCGGTCCACGAGCAGCGGACGTCTCCCCTCGCGTACAGCACGCGCGGATCGCTCCCCGTCGACTCGAGATACTCATTGAGTTCGGGCAGCCGGTCGAGTTGATCGCGAAGAAGCCGAACCGCTTCGATCATGCGATCCCGCATCGAGCGCGTTTGAGCACGGATGTTCTCGAGAACATGCGCTTGCGCGATCCGCTCGAGCGTGATGCTGCAACCAGGAGGCAAAGCGGAGAATCCCTGCTCGACCTCGCGTTCCATCGATGCAACGGGCTGCGCGAAGAGTGCCCCCAGTCGCTCTGAGAAGCGGAACTCCTTGCGGTGCTGACCAACGAAATCAAGCACGGTGAGCGACTGCTTGCCGGAATGCGCAGACAGCCGCAACCCGCGACCCAGCTGCTGCAGGTACACCGTCAGCGAGTCGGTCGGGCGCATAAAGAGCACGACATCGACTTCCGGGATGTCGACTCCCTCATTCAGAAGATCTGCCACGAAGACGATCTGCAGCTCGCCGCGCCGCAACTGCCCGATGACGCGATCCCGCACTTCGGCCGCACTCTTTCCACAGAGCACGGCCGCGCGAATCGCGCGCTCGCCCCGCACCTCGGCCTCGGCTCGAAATCGCTCGAATTCGGCCGCCATGTGCTCGGCATGCTTCACTCCGCTGCAGAATCCGATCGCGCGCATACAGAGCGGGTCCGCGACATACGCAAACAATGCCCGCCGAATCCCTTCAATCCACGACATGCCGGCTTCGAGATACAGGCGCTCGACTTGTTCGCCGCGATACCCGCGAGTCGTCCAGTCGACACTTCGGAAATCGATGCTGTCCGTCACTCCGAAGTAGTGAAATGGCACAAGAAGTCGGCGTGCGATCGCATCCGGAAGTCGGACTTCGGCCGTGATGCGGCCGTAGAAGTGCCGCGTGATATCGAGTCCGTCGGCTCGCTCCGGCGTTGCGGTCAATCCAAGCAAGGATCGTGGCCTGATCCACTCGAGCAATCGACGCCACCCCGGCGCCTCGCCATGGTGCACCTCGTCGATCACTACATAATCGAAGTGATCGGGCGCAAGTTCGGCCGTCCCGAGACGCGAACTCCAGGACTGGATCGAGGCGAAGAGCGCGTCCGTATCTCGATCGTCCTCACCACTAACGAGGAGGCCGCCAAAATTGAGATCGCGAAGCACCTGACCAAAGGTTGATCTCGCCTGCCGGAGAATCCGTTCGGAGTGCGCGATATAGAGGAGCCGCGGCATTCGACCCTCCTGCTGCGCTAATCGCGCCGCATATCCGCGGAAGTCGAAAGCCGCAATCATCGTCTTGCCGGTACCTGTCGCCGCGACGATGAGATGACGATCGATACCGAGTTCCGTGCGCTCGACGGCGATTCGATCGAGGATCTCTTGTTGGAACGGCTTTGGCGTGAAGTCGAAAATCGGAAGCGTGGAGACCTGCTCAGAATTCGCTCCAACGAGCGACCCCCGCTCGCGCGCAACGAGACTGCGAAACTGTGCGTGCGAAGGATGGTCTGCCTCAAGTCCATACTCGATGAAGTCTGGATCCCCCCACCACTGTTCGAAGGTCTCCTCGATCTTCGACCAAAGGCTCGGTGACGCTGCTTGGGAGAGTCGAACCGTCCACTCAAGCCCGTCCGTCAACGCAGGCCTCGAGAGATTCGCAGAACCAACGTAGGCGGTCCCGAACCCGCTGTCTCGATGGTGGATGTAGGCCTTCGCGTGCAACCGTGTGGCATCGCTCTCCTGCGAGAATCGGATTTGCAGCCGTCGACCGTGTTTCTGTGAAATCGCAGCGAGCACATCGAGCGCCTTGGGATCGGTCGCGCCCATGTATGCAGTCGTCACTACGCGCGCCTCGCCGCCACGCGCGAGAAATGCCTCCAGATCAGCTTCAAGCATCTTGACAGCCGCGAGCTTGATGAACGACACGAGCCAGTCGACGCGATTGCAGGTCGCCAATTCACGCTTGAGTTGAAGGAGCAGGCTCTCACGTCCCTCGCGCCCAGTCAGGAGCCCATGGTCAGAAAGATCCGGCGGTAAAACGGCAACCGCGGGTCCAACCCTCTCAAGTACCTGAGGTATAAGCAGGCGGCTTGTCGCCGCCTCGCTACGACCTTCAACGAATCGCAAGAGCTCATTGACAAGTGCAATCTGCTCGGTGGTAGTCGAAGAATCTTCGGAGAGACGTGCGTCAAGCTCTTCGAGTAATGACGCCGCAACCTCGCGCGCGAGCAGTCGTCCGTCTCGCTTCGCGAGTGTACGAACGCCGATCTCAATACCTGCAGACCGCGCACGCTCAAGCAACGTTGCAAGTCGATCATCGACCACACGATCGTATACGCCGTCGACCGGAAGGT
>JASGCF010000433.1 GCA_030054275.1 Limnohabitans sp.
AGTGCACCTCGCAATTGCGCTCGACGAGGTGGCGATAGATGTTTCGTTTGGCGCCGCAATCAATCGCTGCAACCTTGAAGCGCGCACCCGCCGCTCGACCGACTGGGATGGGCTTTGTTTCGACGAAGAGTCCACCTCGCGGAGCCCACTCACCAAGCGCCTCTTCAAACTGTCCGCTGCACCGCGGTGAGACGCGCGCTGCGAGATTTGCGCCGGCCATCGAGGGAATGGCGCGCGCGCGAGCCACGAGTTCGGCATCCGTTGCATCTGCGAGGGCGACACTCGAAATGATGCCGCGCATGGCGCCACCAAGCCGTAATCGACGCACGAGTGCGCGCGTGTCGATGCCGTGCATTGCGGGAATTCCAGCCTCTTCGAGCCAATCCGACAGCGTGTGTACGGATCGCTGGTTTGACGCAACTTGCGAAAGCTCGCGAATGACGAAGCCAGCAACACACGGCTGTGCGCTCTCGATGTCTTCGATTGCGACGCCGTAATTCCCCATTTCCGTCGCGGTCATGGTGAGGATCTGCCCCGTGTAGGAGAGATCCGTCAGCGCCTCTTGATACCCACACATTGCTGTGTTGAAGACAACTTCGCCGGCCCCTTCGAGCCCGACGCCGCCGTCGTTGCGCAGCGAACCACCGAATGCACGGCCGTGGAAGACCGTCCCGTCCTCGAGGGCGAGGCGTGCCAATTTCGAATTCTGCATGGGGCCGAGAGTGTAGCCGAAGGTATCTTCGGAGGCCGTGTCGGTTCGTGCGATTCTCATGTTCGCTCTGTGTGGAGGCTGTGTAGCTGCCGCGATCGCTCCGTTCGCTTCGTTCCACGCGCGGGGCGGCGCGGTGATTGCGCCAACACCGCCGTCCGAGCGCGTCGACTTCAATCGCGATGTGCGACCGATCTTGTCCGACCGCTGCTTCGGCTGCCATGGCCCCGACGCTGGCGCCGGTCGACAGGCTGGCCTGCGGCTCGACCTTCGCGAAAGCGCAGTTTCCGAACTACCCTCGGGACGCGTCGCCATTGCGCCGAGCGACCTTGAGACCAGTGAGGCCGTGCGACGCATTCTTTCAGACGACCCGTCGCGCGTCATGCCGCCGCCCGAACTGAAGCGACCGCTCACGGACGCAGAACGCGGCACGCTGGTGCGTTGGATCGCGGAAGGCGCCGAATACAGCCCGCACTGGGCGTTCGTGGCGCCGCACGCACAGACGATCGCGGCACCGGTATCGCTCGACAACTCATGGGTGCGCGACCCGTTCGATCTTCTTGTACTCGCGCGCATGGAAGCCGCCGGGCTCGCGCCCGAGCCAGAGGCCGACCGCGTGACGCTCCTTCGACGCGCGTCGCTCGCGTTGACTGGACTTCCACCGACGCCCGAAGAGGTTGACTCATTCGTCGCCGATAGGTTGCCCGACGCGTACGAACGCCGCGTCGACGCGATGCTCGCGACTCCGCGCGCGGCCGAACATCGCGCGACCGTGTGGCTTGATCTCGCGCGCTTTGCAGACACTTTCGGCTACCAGTCGGACGGCGACTCGTTCACATGGCCTTGGCGCGATTGGCTGCTTGATGCGCTTCGAACGAACATGCCGTATGACGCATTCGCGAGTGCGATGATCGCGGGTGATCTCTTGCCCGCCGCGTCGCGCGCGGAGAAACAAGCGAACGCGGTTGCGAGTGCGTTCAATCGCTTGCATCGCATGACAGAAGAAGGCGGCTCGATTTCCGAGGAATTCCGCCAAGAAGCGATCGCCGATCGCGTGTCCACATTTGGCACGACATTCCTCGGTCTCACGCTTGAATGCGCGCGCTGCCACGATCACAAGTACGACCCCGTCCCGACGCGCGAGTTCTACGGGCTTGCCGCGATGTTTGGTTCGATCGATGAGAACGGTTTGAAGTCGTATGCGCACGCGTTCAGCGCGCCGCCGCCGTTTGTGCGGCTTGAAGACGATGCGCAAGCGGCGCGAACACTGGAATTGCAACACGCGCGCGATGAAGCGATCTCTGCGTTGTCGCGCGCAACGACAACCGCAACAACGGTCGCACAGACAGCCGCGTCCGCGCAGTCGCCAACGCCACATTCGCTGCCCGCACCTGCCGCCCGCTACGCGTTCGATGAACTTGCGGATGGTCGTACGCCGAATGCGATCGACGCCGCGAAACCAGCGACGACCGATCGTGCGCGACCAGAGCAACTCGGCGAAGTCGCTCTTTCCGAAGGAAAAATCGGTCG
Organism: Limnohabitans sp.; assembly: GCA_030054275.1. GTDB lineage: Bacteria > Planctomycetota > Phycisphaerae > Phycisphaerales > SM1A02 > QWPT01. The sequence continues at coordinate 2,240 of JASGCF010000433.1, forward strand.
CGCGCTGAGCTTCGATGGTGATGGCGGCGTGTCGCTCGCGGGGCTCGCAGGATTCACGCGGCACGATCCGGTGAGTGTCGCGTTCTGGATCAAACCGAGTGAAAGAAACGCGCGCGCGGCGGTGCTGCACACTTCTGGCTTTTACACGAACGATGCAGATGGATCGGGCCTTGAGTTGCTGATTGCCGATGGGCGACTTCGTTGGAGTGTCATTCATCTTTGGCCAGGAAGCGCG
>JASGCF010000434.1 GCA_030054275.1 Limnohabitans sp.
TGACGACGGTCGCAATCTCATCGACGAGGCGCGGGCCGCGGGTTACACCGTTGTGTTCACACGCGAAGAACTTGCGGCTGTTGCCGATGGAACAACACATCTGCTTGGGCTCTTTGCATCGCTCAATACTTACAACGATCGCAACGAAGAATCGCTGCGTGCAGCAGGCGCGCCGCTGTACGCGCCCAGCGCGCCAACAGTGGCCGAAATGGAACGCGCAGCGCTGCGTGTTCTTGATGAAAACCCCCGCGGATTCCTGCTTGTTGTCGAAGAAGAGGGAAGCGACAACTTCTCGAATTGCCACAACGCTGCGGGCTTGCTGGAGGCCATGCGACGCGCGGACGAGGCGATTACCGTCGCCGAAGATTTTCGCGCGAGGCGACCAGACACGATGGTGCTTGTTGCGGCCGACTCAAGCGCATCCGGCGTACAACTTGTCGCGATGCCCGAGAAAGATGGTGTCATTGTTGCAGGAAAACCGCTTCCAACAACGCTCCCCAATGACCCAGCGCCACTCGACGGTATCGACGGACGCAACACAGTGCCGTTCCTCGCAAAGCCGGATCGCGCGGGTCGTGTCTTACCCTTCGCCGTAGCGTGGGCGTCGTATGAAGATGCTGGCGATCCGGTGGTTGTGCGCGCAGCTGGCCCGAACAGTGCACTTCTGCGTGGCTCGATCGACAACACGCAGATCTATCACGCCATCCGCACCACACTCTTCGGCGCGTTTCCAGAAACATCTGAGAACCCGTTGAAACCGGCGCATTGAGCGTCTTCCACTCGCGAGTCAGCCACACCAAATGCGCATCGCGCGATACTCTCCCCGCATGCAACTGAAGCAAGTTTCCATGCGTTCTTCCTCCTCATCAAAATTCGTAGCGACAGCACTGCTTGCGCTCGTACTTCCCGCAACACTCGTCGCGTGCGGTGGCGGTCCGAAAGCTCGAACCGGTTTCATTCCGCGCGATGTCGCGATGGGCGAGGTCGATGACCTCACAAAGTCATGGCGCGCCGCCGACTTTGATCCATCGCAATACACGGCTGTTGTTGTGGCGCCTGTCACGATGCCTGAGCGCGGCGCATACGGCGACCTCGATGCTGAGCAACTTGAAACATGCCGCAAAACGCTTGAAGACGCACTTCGCGAAGCGTTCGCAACGCCGCTTGCCAAGAACGCAAGCGCCAACGGACGCACGCTTGTCGTGTACACGGCGATTACCGCCATCAAACCCAATCAACCGCTGCGAAACATTGCGCCACAGACGCAAATCTTGAAGCGCGGTTACGGATACGCGTCATGTGAGATCTATGCGACCGACGGACAAGGTGGCGCTGTCGTCGCAGCATTCATGCAAACTTCTGACACACAGCGCCTCAGTGATGAGAAGTTGTCGCAGACTGGCACAGCGCGCCGCGCAGCAGGCGATTGGGCGAACGCGTTCCGTGCATTGTTGGCGCGATGATCGAATCCTCATCTCCATAAACACGGCCGCCTCTCGCTTTTCGCGAGAAGCGGCCGTTGTCTCTTGAGTCCGTATGTCGTTGCGCCAACTCAGCGACGACGACGCCCGGTGACTCGGCGTCTGCGCCGCCAGATTTGCTAGCATTCCGCCCCTTATGGCATCAGCGCAACTCCCGATTCTTCAGTTCGTCGCCCGCAACTACAAGAACTTCAACGCACGCTCGACGCGCGACGCGTTGTTCGCGTACTGGGATCACATTGAGGCGGGCGGACGCATGTATTGGGCCGTTGCTGGCGCGATGAGCTCGGCGCAGCTCGGGATCTCGCTTGCTCCCGCGATTCGCGCGGGTCTCGTCCACGGCCTGTCGGTGACGGGCGCGAACCTCGAAGAGTCGCTCTTCCGGCTTGTCGCGCACCACAGTTACAAGGACTTCCCCGACTACCGCTACTTCACCAAGGAAGACGACACGAAGATCTTGAAGCAGCGCATGCGCCGCGTCACAGACACGAGCATTCCCGAGGACGAGGCGTTTCGTTCGGTCGAGAAGATCCTCGTCCCGATGTGGAAGCGCGCCACGGCCAACGGCGAACGCCGCTTCTGGCACGAGTACTTCTACGAGCTCATCCTTTCGATCCCGAAGTCGAAGTACGAGGGCAACCCCGATGACTGCTGGCTGCTCGCGGCCGCGAAGGCGAACCTGCCGATGGTGGTCCCGGGCCACGAGGACTCGACCTTCGGCAACATCTTCGCGTCGCACGTGAAGTTCAACGACTGCAGCGCGTCGATCGTGAAGAGCGGCATCGAGTACATGGGCCAGCTCTACGACGACTACCGCGCCCTCTCCAAGGGCAAGGGCATCGGCTTCTTCCAGATCGGCGGCGGCATCGCGGGCGACTTCCCGATCTGCGTCGTCCCGAGCATCAAGTACGACCTCGAGCAGCCGGTGAAGCCGTGGGCGTACTTCTGCCAGATCAGCGACTCGACGACTTCCTTCGGCT
>JASGCF010000070.1 GCA_030054275.1 Limnohabitans sp.
CGATCCTTGCGCAGAGGAATCACCGTGAACTTCTTCTGCAAATCCTCAGGAACAAGGCTTCGATCGATCTTGGTCAACGCCTCGGGCTTGGAGAGGTCGATGAACTCAACAGCCCATTGCTTGGCGAGTGCGCTTGCGATGGCGGTCTCGTCGCAAACGCCGCGCTCGACGAGCACTTCCCCGACAAGTTTGCCCGTGCTCTTCGCCTCTGCGATCGCGTCGACAAGCACCGCCTGCGTTACAACGCCGCGCTCGACGAGAATCTCACCGATCCACTGCTTACCTTTGCGTGCCAAAATCGCATCTCCAATTAGAACACTGGCGCCCGCCCAACGCGGAGTCTCGTAGTATCGCGGTTCCGCGTGCCAACCGCAACCGTCGGCAGCACAGCAGTTTCTGAATTCTCTGCTTCCGAAGCGCCCACAGCGAAACTCTCATGACTTCCTCCGCCACAACCAGCACTCCGCACGATCGGCATCGGACAACGGTCCTGGTGACGGCTGGGCCAACTGAGGAACCCATGGACGAGGTTCGATTTCTTGGGAATCGCTCGTCTGGACGGATGGGTATTGCAATTGCCGAGGAATTCGCCCGAGTTGGCCACGCCGTGACGCTGATACTCGGGCCAGTTCGCATCGAACCGCCGACCGCGCGCACGCCCCCTGATGGCGGCTCGCTGCGTGTCATCCGGTTTCGGTCGTCGCACGACCTTGCGAAACTGCTTGAACGCGAACTGCCAACCGCGGAGATCGTGGTCATGGCGGCAGCCGTTGCCGACTATCGGCCGCGCTCCGTCGCAACCGGAAAGATGCGACGCGAGGCCGGCGGACTGACACTCGAACTCGAAAGCGTGCCAGACCTCTTGGCCACGACCGCGGCCCATCGCATGCCAGCCGCGCGTGTCTACGGCTTTGCACTTGAGCCGCGCGAGCGCCTGGTGCAGTCTGCATGCGAGAAACTCGAGCGAAAGAACCTCGCTGGCATTGTGGCCAACCCTCTCGAAACTATGGACGCTGCCGACATCGACGGCACGCTGTTCTTGCGCGACGGACGCGTGCGCACACCCGGCGGACCAGTCGAGAAACGGGCATTTGCCCGATGGCTCGTCCACGAAATCGCACCCCGCGCGTAATGCTCGTTTCCACTACATTCCGCCCATGCACATTGGCATGATTGGTCTCGGGCGCATGGGCGCAAACATGGTTCGCCGACTCCTGCGCGGCGGTCACACCGTTGTCGTTTTTGATGTGAACTCAAAGGCTGTGACAGACCTCGCGACGGAAGGCGCGGTGGGCGCGTCAAGCGTCGCGGATCTCTGCGCAAAGTTGTCGGGGCCACGCCATGTGTGGATGATGCTTCCGGTGGCGTTCGTCGACGGAACGATCGCAGAGTTGGTGAAACATCTTTCGAGCGACGACTGTGTCATCGATGGTGGAAACAGTTACTACATCGACGACATTCGTCGCGCGAAAGAACTGGCTGCAAGAGGCCTGCACTATGTTGATGTTGGTGTTTCTGGTGGCGTGTGGGGCCTCGAGCGCGGCTACTGCCAGATGATCGGCGGCGATGCGGCTGCGGTTGCTCGACTTGATCCAGTGCTGCGTACGCTCGCGCCGGGCTTGGGCACGATTTCCCGCAACCCAGACGGCGCGAAACTCGGGACAGCCGAATCTGGCTACCTCCATTGCGGCCCGTCCGGTGCGGGCCACTTCGTGAAGATGGTGCACAACGGCATCGAGTACGGCTTGATGGCCGCGTATGCGGAGGGCCTTGGCATTCTTCGCCACGCGAACCTCGGCAAGCAGTCGCAAGAGCACGACGCAGAGACCACTCCACTGCGGCACCCAGAGCACTACCAGTACGACTTTGATCTTGCAGCGATTACAGAATTGTGGCGGCGCGGGAGCGTGGTTGGGTCGTGGCTTCTCGACCTCACCGCACAAGCCATGGCGAACGATCCAAACCTTGCGAAGTTTGGCGGGCGCGTCAGCGATTCTGGCGAAGGTCGATGGACGCTTGCAGCGGCGAATGATGAGGGCGTGCCTGCGCCAGTGCTCGCAGCAGCGCTCTTTGGTCGCTTCTCATCGCGTGGCAATGCCGATTTCACGAACAAAGTGATGAGCGCCCAACGATTTGCATTCGGCGGTCATCTTGAGAAGCCGCACGCGTGATGCGGCGTACGGGCCCGTGGCGAAATAGGCAGACGCAGCGGACTTAAAATCTGCCGCCGCAAGGCATGTGGGTTCGAACCCCACCGGGCCCATTCTCGGCTCTCGATCCCTGCATCCCCATCGCTTCGGGTTGCGAACACCTCCGCCCCTCCGGCGTACGAGATCTCCCCATGCGCATTGTCATCGCTTTCCTCGTTGGTGCCCTCGTTGTGCTTCCAACGCTCTTGCTCGGTCTGCACCGCGTCAACGCGACGCCAATCTCCGTCACACCGACGCTGACACCGTCGGATGACAGCAAACCGCAACTCGCCACCGCCGATGGACAGGAAGTGAAACCCGTGTCAAATCCAACCGCGCAATTCTCTCGTTCTGGCTTTGACATCACTCCGTACTCGCGCGAGAAGGTTGCCGAACTCGCGAAGAAACTTTCGCCAGAGGCGTACCGCATTACGCAAGAGGCAGGCACAGAGAAGCCGTTCTGCGGAACGCTGCTCGACAACAAGAAAGACGGCACCTACTGCTGCGTCGTCTGCGGACTTCCGCTTTTCTCAAGCACACATAAGTTCAACTCTGGCACCGGTTGGCCGAGTTTCTTCCAGCCATTTGATGTGGCCCATGTCGCAGCGCACGAAGACAATTCACATGGCATGCAGCGCGTCGAAATCAACTGCGCGCGATGCGGATCGCACCTTGGACATGTCTTCGACGACGGTCCACGCCCAACTGGCTTGCGCTTCTGTTTGAACGGTGAAGCCTTGGTGTTTCACGAGAAGGGCGCGCCCCTTCCACCAGAATCGCAGCCGGTGAAGACGGAAATCGCGTACTTCGCAGGCGGTTGTTTCTGGGGCATCGAGCACTACTTCCAACAAGCGCCTGGCGTAATCAGCGCCGAGAGCGGCTACATGCAGGGCACAACAGAGAACCCGACCTACAAGGAAGTTTGCACGCAGGATGATGCGCCAGCATCGTCGCGGCCGGCAGGCGCCGAAGGATGGAAGGGTCATGCAGAAGCGGTCAAAGTTGTCTTCGATCCGACGAAGATCACCTACCGCCAACTCTTGCAAGGCTTCTTTGAGATGCATGACCCGACGCAACTCAATCGCCAAGGCCCAGATTACGGCACGCAGTACCGCTCCGGCATCTACACCATCAACGCAGCGCAAGCGGATGAAGCCAAGAAGTATGTCGCAGAGCTCGCGGCACTCGGAAGTTTCGGACGCAAGATCGTCACGGAGATCGAGCCTGCGAAGACTTTCTACGCGGCCGAGACCTACCACCAAGACTACCTCGAGAAAAATCCGTCGCGCGGATGCCACATCGGAAAGCCGTGGTGGTTGACGAAGAAGGCTGCTGCTTCTTCTACCGCCGCAACGACTTCACCGGCGACGGGCACGAAGTAAAGCCGTGCTGCGCCGCAACGGTGAGAAGCGCCAAAAGCTCCAAACGCGTCTGCAGCGTCGCGTGACTCCACTGCGCATCGCCATGGCTTTGGCTTTCGCGCTTGTCGCGTGGCGCGGTTACGCGCGGCTTGCTGCAAATCCTGCCGGACTTCCAACACCAAGCGATCCCGCGAACACAGCCAATCGCGAGTACTTCGTCGGTCTGGCGATGGGTTCGCCTGTCAACATCACCATTGACGCGGAAGATCCAGCGAAGGCGAAAGGTGCTGCGCGTGCCGCGCTGGTCGAACTCGAACGCCTCGACATGATGCTTTCTGATTGGAAAGCGAGCAGTGAACTCTCGCAGTTCAATCGCTCCAACATGATCGAAGGGGATGTCGCACCAGAGTTTGCTACGGTGCTTGCGCGGGCGCTTGATGTCGCGAGACTCACAGACGGACGATTTGACCCGACCGTCGGCCCGCTGGTCGCACTGTGGCGTGCTTCCCGATCCTCCGGCGCGCTTCCTGATGCTGCAACGCTTGCCAACGCGCGACTTCAATCCGGTTGGTCGAAGGTGAAGGTGTACGAGCGGCGCGTCCATCGAGGCTCGCCCACGGTGCAACTTGATTTCGGCGGCATCGGCAAGGGCTTCGGTGCGATTGCTGCGCTCGAAGTTCTGCGCGCGAACGGCTGCCCGCGCGCGATCGTGTCGGTGGCTGGCGACATTGCCATTGGCGAACCGCCGCGCGGCGAACTTGGCTGGAAAGTCGCGATTGAAAGTGCAGCAAAGCCGGAGCAGATTGTCGTCGCTCGCTGCGCAGTCTCGACCTCTGGCGCGAGCGAACAATTCGTGGAAATCAACGGCGTGCGATATGCGCACATTGTGGATCCACGAACTGGGCTCGGAGCGACAAATGCTGCGCGCGCGACGGTCATCGGCCCGCTCGATGCTGCGGTCGACGCGCTTGGAACAGCGCTTTCACTTGCTGAAAGTGACGAAGCAGTCGACGCCATCATGGCGCGCTTCCCCGAATACGGCGCGCGTCTTGAGCGGGTTGATTCCACTGGGAACGCGAACAGCCCGCGCGTGACCTATCACGGCGCGTGGCGTCGCTGAGAGCGATGTGCTTACTGCAGTTTGGTGCGCCCCGGTACAGCAACCGGCGCTTGGTCACGCGGACCAAACTCCACCGCCTCCGGCATCAACACCTCAGACGAATGCATAGCCTGCTCCCATGTCACATCTTTGCCTGTGTATGCGGCCATACGACCCATGATGGCGCACAGCGTGCTCTTCGCAACCTGCTCCGCTTCGTTGAGCGGTTGTTCGTTGAGAATCGCGTTCTGCAAGTCGATGTGCTCTTGGGTGTACGGATCACGCTGCTTGCCGCCGAACTTCCACGGGTTCTTCCCAGAAAGTTCCGCGAACCCTGATCGCAGCGTGGCAGAGCCTTCGCTTCCAAGGAAGACCTCTTCAACCTTCCCGTCTGTGCCATCTTGCTGACGGCACATCGAGAAGACGAAGCGGTCGCCTGGATACAAGAACTCCAAACCAAAGTGATCGAAGATGTGCCCGAAGCGTGCGTCGGTACGCGCTTGACGACCACCCACGCCGCGCACAAGCAGCGGATCCTCGCCCATGACCCACTGCATCACATCGAGTTGGTGCACATGCTGCTCGACAATGTGATCGCCTGAAAGCCACGAGTGATACAGCCAGTTCCGCACTTGATTCTCAACTTCGCTGCGATCTGCCTGCGCGTCGACATGCCACAAACTGCCCATGTTCCAGTAGACGCGTCCAGCCATCACATGACCGATATCGCCCTTCCGAATACGCTCGATCGCCTCGAGATAGCAACCTTCGTGGCGACGCTGCGTTCCGGCAACCACCTTCAACTTCTTCGCACGCGACTCGGCAGCCGACTCGATGAAACTGCGAACGCCTGGGCCATCGACAGCGACCGGCTTCTCGCAGAACACATGCTTTCCCGCCTTCGTCGCTTCCTTGAAATGAATCGGCCGGAAGCCTGGCGGCGTTGCCAGAATCACGATGTCTGCATCGGTCGCACAGACCTTCTTGTATGCATCGAACCCGCTGAAAAGCCGATCGCTCGAGACGGCGGTCATGCCGTTCTCAGTCAGTGCGTTGTTCGCATTGTTCACGCGCTCTGGGAAGAGATCGCCAAGCGCAACCACCTCAATCTTCGCGCCGGATGTCTTGCCCGCGCTGATGGCATTCAACATCGCCCCGGTTCCGCGACCACCGCAACCGATCACCGCGATCTTCAGGATGCGTTCGCGCCCGAGATGCGCGGCCGCGCGCGTTGCACCAAGCAGAATGGGAGATGCAGCAACAGCTGCTGCGAAGGTGCGGCGATCGATGGTCATCAGGTGCTCCTCGTTGAAACGCGTCTTCGACGCCTGCGTCATTCCTTCTCACAAATCACGCGGAAGCCGACAAAGCCACCGCTCGAATACCACCACTTACTCTTCGGAAACTGTGGATCGATTTCGTTCCACTCCACAGGCTTGCATGGCAGGAACGCGCCGCAGGCGAGATCGCCCATCGCGTCGAGATAGCAACCGCCAGCGACCGAGCCCAGTTTCTCGCCAGTGTTGACCCATTCGCACGCGTTTCCGAAGAGGTCGAAGCAGCCAAGTTTGTCTGCCTTCTTCGACGCCAACTTGTGCGTCTTCTCGCCCGCGTTTTCTTTCGTCCACGCATAGTCGCCGCAGTTCTTCGCATCGATACCCGATTGCTCGCAGAGCGCCTTCCACTCTTCACCCGTCGGCAGTCGGTAGACGCGACCGGTCTTCGCAGAAAGCCACTCACAGAACTGCACACAACTCAGGTAACTCGGCGAAATCACTGGGAAGCCGACATGGCCAAATTCGCGGTCCATACCGATGTACGGCTTTGTGGGCTTGGTCACAGCGTCTGATTTGTCGTTCGACTTACCTTCGGCCTTGTCCGATCCATAAACGAAGACATCAAAGAGTTCCCACGGAATCTCGGTTGTCGAAACAAACAGCGTGGCGCCGGAAGGTGCCTTGAACGGCACCAAATCGACCTCAAAGGTGCAGCCTTCGACGGACTGTCGGAAGCCCTTGGCCTGAACACTTTCTTGAGAGACCGCTGGCTTCGCGTTGTCTTGCGCAGCAGCCGAGTGCAACAGCGCAGCAGCGGTCGTTCCGGTGAACGCGAGCGCGGCGACCTTCGAGAGTTTCAAGACGCGCAACTTGGAAAGAGAAAGAGCGGCCTGCATGTGCAAGCCGCTCTTTGAAAGGCGCATTTGGGTGGTCAAGTGCTTCGGCAGAAACATCGTGCAACGATTATGCCGCAGATGCACCGCGCGAGCAACCGCTTAGCCCCAGTTCGAGACAAGGATGGCCAAGTCTGTTGCATCAACCAAGCCACTGCCGTTGATGTCTGCAGCGCCGCTTGTGGCGCCCCATGCACCGAGCAACTGGGCAAGGTCATCTGCGCCAACAACGCCGTCGCCATTGAGATCGCCTGGGATCGACGCGACGCAATCAACATTGATGACCTTGAAGTCGTCAACGCCGGCCTCGACAAGCGAGCCAGTCGCAAGGTCACGAGCAACGAAACGCACGCGCACATTCGCGGTGGGCGTCACGAAGTCACGCACGCGCCACGACCGCTTGGTCCAAGCGCTGTTGTTGGTTGCGATGTCTTCAACCAACACCCACGAAGTGCCTCCGTTGTTGGAAATTTCAACTGGCATCGAGTCAGCATTTGGGGCGCCGCCCAAATTGTTCGAGTACCAGTACCAGTACTCGATTGTTGGCTCATCCATCTGCGACATGTCAAAGGCAGGTGAAAGCAGCGTGGTTGTGCCACCGTCGACATCTGCAGCGCCAGCCGCACCACCGACCGTGCCTTGACCCGTGACCCAACAAATCGCACCCGTCGTCGAGTGATCATCTTCTGGTTGCGCCGTCGTACCGACCGGATCGACGCGCACCCACTGCCCGCTGGTGGCTGTGTCACCGGCAACGCCGCCGGTCCAACCGGATGCACTCTCAAAGTTGTGATCGACCGCCGTTGCAACAGAGACAGCAGAGAACGCGGAGCGGGCAGAATCGCTTGTGAACTCGCCAGCCGAATTCGCGATTTCAAACTGGTACGAAACTGTTGAAGTGCATGGCGTTGCAGGGAAAGTCGCTCGGTAGTTGTTGCCACCAAGCGCAGTCAACGCGATGTTCTGCGTCGTCGCACCAACGGTCAACGCCATGCGCGCACTCGCTGCATTCAGAGTTTGACCAGCGGTCGGCGTGATCGTGACATCGACCGTAGTTCCACCCGCAGGCAGGATGTTCGTCGGCGGATTCGCGACCGCGAAGGTCGCAGAAGGACCGCCGAGCGTCCACACGAAGAGACCGCGCTCGATATCACTTCCGATGATTGTTCCGCTTGGGAAGAACGGCCAGATGTTCCAGAGTCCGTTGAAGTTCGCGGAATCAGAGCCTGGATAGGTGTCGAAGTAGGCGACTTCTGGTGGGTTGAGTCGATTGACCGACAGATCAAACACTCGGAAGCCAGAGCGGTAGTTCGCCTCCATCAGAAGGTTGCCCTTCACGAAGAGGTTGTGACCGATGGCAGGGTTCCCGTTGTTGAAGGAGTTCACATGGACCGGCGCAGAGAGATTCTGCACATCGATCACGATGGTCGTGGTGACGGAAACCGAATCACCTTCGTCGAGCTCATCGTTGATGTAGAAATACTTGTCCTCACTGTCGAGCCACCCTTGGTGGCAGAAGCGCGAGTTTGGATACGAGGCGTACCCGAGTTGCACTGGGTTCGACTTGTTGGTGACATCCACGATGTACAAGCCAGTGTTGGCGTAGCCACCGTTACCGCCGCCGCAGCAGAATGCGATCTGCTTCCCTGCGTATGGACCCGATGTGAATGTCTTGATTTGCGCTTCGTGGATGTAGATGTTCGACCAAATGCCGACATAGGTCGGATTTGCTGGATCGGCGAGGCTGTACATGCGCAGGCCATTCGATCCGCCGCCAGCGCGATAGAGGAATCCGCTTGCGTTGTCGATCGCGAGCGTGTGCGTTGCAGCAGTGGTTGTGGTTGGTGCAGTGACCGTGTTCACAATGTTCGCAATGCCCTCGTCAATACGAACGAGGTTGATCACTTGGATGCCACTGCCACCCTCGCTTGCCGCGTAGCAGTAGGTGCCATGCGTGCGTACATCGCGCCACAGACTTGCAGGACCCGCAGCGAAGGCCTTGAGTTGCGCGTTCCCCGGATTCGTGATGTCGACGATGGCGGTGCCGTCGTAGAGGCCGATGATGGCGTACTCCTTGCCGCTCAACGGATTCACATAGCCCCAGCAACTGTTGGCGTTCTGTGCACCGGCAGAGAGTTGCGCAAGCGGAAGCCACGAGCGCAAATTGATGCCGCTTGAAGTGAACGACCCTGCCACGCTTCCATCAGCCTTGCGGTCGTCTGCGCGGAATCCTGGCCCGCGATACGGCTTCTGACGATCGCGGATCTTTCCGTCGTCATCGTGTGCAAATGCGGTTGGCGCAAGGACGGTCGAAAGCACGGTCGAGAGCACGGCCGCACAGAGGGAAATGGCTGTCAGGGATTGCTTCAGCATGGTCGTACTCATCTCCAGATTCAACATCTCTCACTTGAACATCTCTCACTTGAACATCTTTCACTTGAACATCTCTCACTTGAACGGGCAATTTCGCAGCGACGGTCGCAGAGGCGAAAAGCACGGTTTCGCAGCCGGCGACTCATCGATGGATGATCTCTCTCAGGATAAAGAACGGTCTCGAAGGGTCTCGAAGGGTCTCGAGGGCTCCCTCAGGGTAGTGCGGAACTGCTCCGCGCCAAACGCGCTCGGTCATTCGGAACTATTTGATCCTCTTTCAAGCCAGACGGTGACGAAGCACGCGGGCATCGCCACAGTCTGACGGTCATTGAGTTACGGTCATTGAGTTACGGTCATTGAGTGACGGTCATTGGGTTCGCGACGCGAGGTTACCGCCCCGCGGGCGGGTTGGTTCGCACTTCGCTCGCTCGCGGATCCCTCGTCCACTCGGGATTCGGAGTCTTTCCTGAGAGGCTTTGGAGAAATCGAACGAGATCAGCACGATCTTGGTCGGTGAGTCCGAGAGGTTCGAGCACCGCCTCCCCGTGGTGTCCCACCGGTGACGCGCCCTCGAGCGTGTCGTAGAACCGCACCACATCCGCCAAAGTGGCGAGACGACCATCGTGCATGTACGGCGGAGTTTCCGCGACACCCCGAAGCGACGGGGTTCGGAATTGCCCGAACAACTCCCCGCTTCGACGCAGCGCGCGAACCATCTGCCCCTTCGGCGACGATGGCGCGTCACTCCATACCCCCGCTGCATTCCATGGGTTTGCTTTGACGAAGTCCACCGCTGCGAGTCGTGCTGGATCATCCGCCACTCGACCGTTCGCACCCACAAATCCGAGGTTGTGAAACTCCTCATCGGTGAACACAGCGCCACGGTGGCACTGGTAACAGCCCCCACGCGACACAAAGATCGCAAGCCCACGCATCGCGGAATCATCGAATTCGTCTTCCGCAACTCGTTGCCCTGCTTTCAAGGCGCTTACAGCACGATCCATCGGTGCTTCACCCAAAGTCAGCCTGCGTTGGTAGGCGCCAAGCGCTTTCAGGATGTTCGCCGTCGTCGCATCGACGAGCGCTTGTTGCGCCTGCGTCCGTGTGATGTGGGCGCGAAGCGGATCCTCTGCGCTGGCCGCGAGTTCTTGCGGAAACGCCCCAAAAACCGCTTCGTACCCTTCGCGAAGTGCTGCGTCGTCACGGATGACTCGAAGCACGGTGACCCGATCACTCCCCATCTCTGCGGGATTCTCCAACGGCGAAAGCGCTTGTGACCAAAGCGAATCGAACTTGCCGTCCCAACCGATCCATCGACGCCGCGCCGCATCAAGCACCGATGGAGTATTTCGCTTCGCGTCGTCGACCCCACGCGCAAGCGGTCGACCGTCTGTAAAGGCGCGGGCCGGATCGTGGCATGTCGCGCACGAAACCCCAACTGGCGAAAGCCGCGTTTCGAAGAACAACCTCTGACCAAATCGCGCGGCAAGTTCGTTCTCTGCAAATCGATTCGTCGGATCTGCCGGAAGCGCGGGGAGTGGTGAAAGTCGTGCGATCCGCGACAACTCCGCCTCTGAAAGTTGTGCCAGTTCCTTCGGTAACGAACTTCGCGGAATGCTTGAGTTCGATTCCTGTGCCGCCGCGACGCCGTGCACAGCGCATGTGGCTGCCACAACGCAAAGAAGCGCAGAGAGTTGCCGCAGAAGCCCCGCGTGGTTACTGAACATCGATCACCCATTG
>JASGCF010000435.1 GCA_030054275.1 Limnohabitans sp.
TGGGATCGTACAGAGAACAGATATCTCGGTCGTTACACTTCAAGCATGATGCAATTCGCGATGCGCGGGTTTACTGCCGTCCTCATCGCGTGCGTTTCGCTTCAAAGCGTTTCGCACGCACAAACGCCTGCAGAATCGTTGATGACGCGTGTACGCGAGGCAAAATCGCCCGTTCGCGGGAAAGATCTCGGCACAACTGCAGGTCTCGAAGTTTCGATTCGCTGGAATGGTGATATTGCTTCGCCAACCTTGCGGAATATCTCCGCGACGCCCGTCGCAGTCGGCGAAGTTGTGCTCTTCGATATTGAGCACGACTTGGCGCCCGAGACGCGCTTCTATGGCGAGGGCTTGCAAATGCTTGCACAAACCGCAGGCACCTTGGCGCTGCCCGAGGATGTTGGCGAATATCCCGATCGGTCGCATTACCGGCTTCCCGAACCGGAGGGCTTTCGACGGGTCTATGGAGTTTGTGTGTTGGAGCCGCAGGGAGGTGTCGCTCCAACATCGGCGGTTCACGGAACAGTCGTTGCAGCCTTCACATCGTGCCATCGATTTGTTGGCGCGTTTGATGTTTCGCCAACGCGGCTTCGCGCGATCATCGACTGCGAAGATCTTGTGTTGCAGCCTGGTGACTCGTGGACACTGGAGTCTTTCATACTTCAACGCGGCAACTCACACGGAGCTCTGCTCGATAGTCTCGCACGCGAGATCGCGCGCGCACATCCGCGAACCTCGTATCCGGCGCCACCAACGGGTTGGTGCTCGTGGTATTGCTTCGGTCCGCGCGTCACTGCGAAAGATGTGCTCGACAATCTCGCAGCGATGAAAGCCGACTTTCCAGAACTCACCTTCGTGCAGATTGATGACGGCTATCAGCCGACGATGGGCGACTGGCTCGACACCGGACCCGGTTTCGGCGGCCAACCTGTTGAAAACATCTTGGCTGAAATTCGCGCGCAAGGTCGAGAGCCTGCGATTTGGGTTGCGCCGTTTATAGCAAGCCCAGATTCGCGTGTCTTGCGAGAACATCCCGATTGGTTTGTGCAAGGCGACGACAGAAAGCCGCTCTCAAGTGATCGTGTGATGTTCGGTGGTTGGCGACTTGGTCCGTGGTATGTCTTGGATGGAACAAACCCAGCTGTGCTCGCGCATTTCGAATCACTCTTTCGCGTGATGCGTGAAAAGTGGGGAGTGCGCTATTTCAAACTCGACGCGATCTTCTGGGGCATGATGCACGGGGGGCTTCGCCACAACGCAATGCGCACACGCGTGGAGGCTTATCGCGACGGAATGACAGCGATTCGGCGCGGCGCCGGTGATGACGCGTACATCTTGGGATGTAACCACCCGATTTGGCCTTCGCTTGGATTGATCGATGGTTCGCGAAGTTCACTTGACATCGAGCGGAATTGGCGAAGTGTTTCGAGAACTGGGCGTGAGAATCTCTTGCGTGGTTGGCAAAATGGCGCGCTCTGGTGGAATGATCCCGACACCATTGTGCAAACAGGGCTTGCTCCAAGCGAAGCGCGATTTCACGCAACACTTGTTGCTGCGACTGGTGGCGCAGTACTGGCAGGCGACGATCTGTCGCGACTTCCTCGTAACAAAGTGCCTGTGATTCAAGCGCTTTCAAAGCCCACTGGAGTCGCTGCGAAGTTTCGTGACCTTTCGCTTTCTCATGGCGTGATCCCGCTTGAGCAGGGGCACACGCGACATGCGATGTTCAATTGGTCGGATGAGCCGCGCGAGTTCGTTTTGTCGTTTTCGTCAGGGAAATTGCCACGCATCCGCGATTTCTGGGATGGGACAACGCTTGAGGTCGTTGCGAGTCCGGATGAAAGTACCGTCGTGATTCGCATTGATCCGCACGATGCACGATTGCTTGATGTACATGAATAGACACAGGTGCGCCGTTGTACTTTCATGCGCTTCGATGTCATTGCATTGCGCGCACTTGTTTCGCACAATGTTGCAATGATTCCTGAAAGTACAGACGAAATCATTGCGCTCTCCCGCAAACTTGCAGCGCGACACATCGTCGCGGACGGCAAACAATTTCACTTGTCGCGGTGTGATCCGACGAGCACTGGCCCATTTGAAGATGGCGATCATCCGCTTGCACGCGAGGGCGGAAAGGACGCGACCAAAGACCTACTTGCCGCTGGTGTTCGTGTGATGGCAGAACTTCAAGACAAGTTGTACGCACAGGACCGTTGGTCTGTTTTGCTGGTTTTTCAGGCGATGGACGCAGCCGGGAAAGATGGTGTGATCAAACATGTCATGAGTGGCGTCAATCCACAAGGTTGTGATGTGCACTCGTTCAAGGCACCAAGTGCTGAAGAACTAGACCATGATTTCATGTGGCGTTGTTCTCGCGCTGCGCCGCGTCGCGGTCATATCGGGATTTTCAATCGTTCCTACTACGAGGAAACGCTTGTCGTGCGCGTCCATCC
>JASGCF010000071.1 GCA_030054275.1 Limnohabitans sp.
AATGCGTCGTAACGACGACCGTCACACTCTTCTAATGAATAGCCTCGAGAAGCGACGACTGCGTCTTCGTTGTGGCACGAGTGATTTCGTCCGCGAGCTCGTTCTGCGCGAAAATTGGCCCCTTGCGGAATTGAAAGTCGCGGCCGTGCTCGGTTTCAACGACGATGGTGGTACCCGTGACATCCGCAGGCATGAGGTCTGGCGTGAACTGCACACGACTGAACTTGAGGTGTAACGCTTGCGAGAGACTGCGAATCAGCAAAGTCTTTCCAAGCCCCGGTACACCTTCAAGCAAGCAGTGGCCGCCTGCAAAGAGGCACACCAAGACACCGTCCACAATCTCTTTGTGACCGACAACGGCTTTCGCGATTTCGGCGCGGGTGCGCTCGTAGGTTTCGCGGAAGGACTGGACTTGCGCCTCGATCGGTGCGTCGTTCGACATGGCGCGCATGGTACGGATCGGCGCGCGTTCGGTCGACCATGGGCGTACGCTCTCACCATGACCCACGGCCCCAACTCGCCTGCCTCTTCCCAGACGCAGCCGCCTCATACATTGCGCGCGCCTCGCACGACACTTCGGCGCATCGTGCGTTGGCTGCTTGCTGTGGCGGCTGTCTTTGTGGTGACCACGGTTGCGGCCGGTGTGTGGCTTTGGAATGATCCAGCACGCGCATTCCGCGTGGCAATGACGGCGGGTCACACGAACGCTGGAGTTACAGAGCGTTTTGTCGAAATTGATGGGTATCGCTGGCGCGTACTCGATACTGGTCTCGACTCGCGCGCACCAACGCCCGTTCGTACAGCACTCGTTCTGCATGGCTTGGGTACTTCCGCAGAGGCCATGATGGGCGTCGCGCCAATCTTGCGCGATTCGCACCGCGTCGTGATTCCAGATTTGCCTGGATTCGGTGAACACACGATGCACGGCGAAGTGCCTCACGATTGGCAGTTCTATGTTCAGGCAATCGAGCGCTTTCGGCAACATGAAAGCCTTGGCCAAGTTGATGTCGTAGGCACCTCCATGGGTGGCGCATTTGCAGCGGCATTTGCGGCGACATTTCCAGATTCGGTTCGCAAGATTGTGCTGCTCTCGCCCGCAGGTGTTGTGGCTCCGAATCAGAATGAGTTCATGACTCGCGTTGCAGCGGGCGAGCTGCCGCTCGACATCAAGGATGACGCGAGTTTTGCCGAGGTCTTGCGACTGAACTTTCCAACACCGCCAACCATGCCTGAGCCGATTCGTCGCGCATTTGTGGCGCGCGCTGTGGAGCGCCGTGCTGCGTTTCTTCGCATCGTGGGGGATTTGCGGGCGTTTCTTGTTTCGGGTTGCGAGCCACTGCTCCCAAGTATTCAGGCGCCAACGCTTGTGCTGTACGGCGAACTCGATCTTCTGACCGATCCATCAATGCTTGCTGTGTGGCGCATGGGTTTGCGTGACATGCAGGGCGAAGTGTTGAAAGATGCGGGGCATGTGTTGCTGTACGACAAGGGTCGTGAAGTGGCCGCGCGCATGCGAGCGCATCTCCGGTAAGGCAAGACGAGCCTTGGAAGAGGCGGCTATGCGACAATCGCGCGCGCGAGCCTCTCGACCGAGAGCGGGCTTGAGCCTTCTGCCTTGTTGTTCACGATGATCCAAGCGCCGAGTCCAGCGCCAAGCGCTGCGCGCGCGAGGCGCGCCAATGCGTCTCGACTCGCGTCATCAGGTTCTGCAACGCGATCAAACGGTGCGTAGAGATCTTTCGCTTCGTCGTAACGATGATTTGCGCGCAACATCCATCGCATAACGAGTGGCTTCGAAGGATCGAGTGCGAGTTCGCGTGATTGCAGTTCGAGATCGGGCATCGTTGGGTGAACAGTGCAACACGGCACCACGCTGCACTCGGCCAAGAGATCGCCAAGTTCCGCTCCAACGAGCGTTTTGTTGCGCACCTCGATGGCGTACAGCGGACCTGTCGGCAGTGCGCGAAGAAACGCGCGAAGTTTCGCAAGAAATGCACGCGTTGCGGGCGCATCGAGTCGCCGCATCGGAGGAAACTGGAAGAGCAACGGACCGCACTTCGCGCCAAGACCTTCGACTGCCGGTACGACACATTCGCGGATCGCGGCCGTCGCATCGAGAAAGAGGCGCGCATCGCCACCTCCAAAGGGTTCTGGCTCGACAATGTTGCGCCACGCCTTGACGAGAAAGCGAAAGCCACTTGGAACTTGCGCCGCCAATCGCGCAAACTCCTCTCGGGTTGCTGGTTGGTAGTAGGTCTTATCGATACCAACCGAACGAAAGAGTGGATGCTGCGCGTACGCAGCAAGCCCATCACGCGCGAGTTGCGATTCGCGGCATGCGTCGCGATAGACCAGTCCGCGCCAACCTGGAAAGCTCCAACTCGAAGTTCCAAGATGCAACGCCTTCGGCATCGCATGCGCGATCTCCAACAACGACGCGCTTGGGAGGCACGCAGCCGTTGGGTCAGCCTCGGTGCGCTGCGATTTCGCCCGCGCCGACTTGGGTAATCGCGCTTGCGGCAACTCAAAGTCATCGCCGAAGAGTGAGGGTGTGTCGTCAGGGTATGAGTTCAAATCGCAAACCTTGTGCGCGAAACTTGTGTGCAAACCTCGCGCGCAAACCTCGCGCGCAAACCTTGTGCGCAAACCTCGCGTTGTGGCAGCGTTGGTCATCGCTGCGAGATTGTCCCAAACCGATTTTCGCAAAATCTTGCTTCATCGTGACAGGTTGCCGCCATCGTTTGCGCTTCTTGAGGTGGACACTCACTCTCCGCCTGACAGGGGCGGAACCCGTCGGACAACGGGCACACAGGCTCCGCGGAACACGCGGAAACACACAGGACAAACGGCTCTCAGGCAGGTCTGGACAACCTGCCTGTGCCGTTTTTGCGCTTGCGATCGTTGCGCGATCCAAAGTCAAACCGGCAAGCAACTCACTTTTGAGATTGCGCGAGAAACCGTGACAGGTTGCGTCACATGTTTGCGCTACTCCAGTGGGGCACGAAGGGACACACCATGACACCTGACTTCCACATCACTGACCACCTCACGAAAGTCCGCTTCGAGCGGCTCCAAACTTGGATCGGCGTCGATCGTGAGTCGGAGTGGTTCACGATTCCAGCAACGGGAATCGGCCTTGAGTTGCCGGGTGTAGAGTTACGCGCTGTACCGAATTCGGTGCGAGCCACTATCTCCTCTGACGAAGTGCGAATTCGCGCCGTTTTCCGAGTGGAAGGCTGTGAGGCTCGCGTCACCATCGACACCTCGCTGTCGGACGGCGGCCTGCTCACGCTGCGCGATTCCTTTGGCGTGGAGCGACTTCAGGTCTTACCTGGCCGCTCGCGACTTCATGCGGATCTCTCAAGCGGACGCTACTCGATCGACGCGGTACTTCTTCCAACTTCGAAGTTCTCGCTCGAGTTGAGTGAACGCGCACAAGTGACAGCGACTCGCCGCGCGCAAGTCGGTTGAGAGCCACAGCGATCGCTCATACCCGTCAAGTTTCGAGCGTCGATACGCGCGCGGTTGTCTCGCGCATCGCTCGGGTGAGCGCGCGAATGAATGCTTCCATGTCGTGCTGCCGCGCGTCAGGGCGCTTCGAAAGTGCCTTCAAAATCACCTTCGCCAGTGCTGGTGTCGCACCACCCAACTCGGGCCCACGCTGCATCGCCAGCGGCTTCGCGCGCACGATGGTGGAAATAGTTTCTGCGAAGGTGAGTCCATCAAGCTCGTATGGGGCTGTGCCTTCGATGAGTTCGTACAACACGACTGCGAGTTGATAGACATCGGTGCGCCCATCCACATCGCGCGCGCGCCCAGCAGCTTGCTCAGGGCTCATGTAGGTAAGCGTGCCCACCATTTCGCCCGTAAGCGTATGGTGATGAATACTCACGGCACCGCCAACCGAGATACGCGCTGCACCAAAATCGAGGAGTCGCGCCAAACCATTCTCACCAACGAGAATGTTTGATGGTTTGAGATCGCGGTGCACAACTCCGTGTGCGTGCGCAAGTGCAAGCGCCTCTGCGACCGGAAGCAGAAGTCGCACAATGCCGCGTGCGTCGAGGCCATGAATCTCGGTGTACGCACGCACATCGAGGCCATCGATGAAATCCATCACGAGGTATGCGTAGCGATCTTCAAGCGTTCCAGCTTCGCGCAGATTCACAAGTGCTGCGTGCGAAATCGAACTCATGATGCGCCATTCACGACGCACGCGATCAACGCCTCCTTGACCAAGTCCGCGAAGATCAATCGTCTTGATGGCGACCAACTCGCCAGAGGCGTCTTCTCTGCACAACTCTACTTGGCCCGATCCGCCTTCGCCGAGTTCGCGCACGGGCGTGTAGCCTTGAGGCAGCGGAATGCGGCGTGCGGTCTGTGGGAAATCTGCGGTGAGTTCGAACGCGCTCTCGCCAAACGACTCTGGCTCTGCATCGTCAGCAGCAAGAAGACGAAGTACGAGTTGTTCAAGCGCAGTGTCACCGCCGCAGGCGTCTTCAACAAAGAGCTTCCGCTCGTCGCCTTCGAGTTCAAGTGCGCACTGAAAGACGGCTCGCGCGCGTCGAATGGTGGTCGCGTTCGCACTCACCGATCTTCCTCAGCGGTCGAGATAGGGGCTCCATCATCGGAAAGTTGCTCTGCGAGAAACGCACGACCAAATCGCCAGTCGCGCGAGACGCTCGAAAGCGAAAGCCCCATCGCCTCAGAAACTTCCTCAACAGTCAGGCCGCCGAACACGCGGGCTTCAACCACCCGCGCGGCGCGTGCATCTGCCGCCTCCAGCGCTTTCAGTGCATCATCGATCTCAATGAGATCAACTCCACTCCCCGTGGATGCAGAAAGAAACTCAAGCAAGTTTCCATCGGCGGCGGCGCCGCGTCCACGCTTCTTCGATGAGCGACGCCGTGCGTGGTCGACAAGCACCGAACGCATGGTCGTGGCCGCGTAAGCCAGCAAGTGCGCTTCCGACGCGAAGTGCTCCGCGTCATCTCGCGCAGCCAAGCGCAAAAATGCCTCGCTCACGACGGCCGTTGGCTGCAGGGTGTGCGAAGCACGCTCACGACGCATCAACGCAGCGGCCATCACGCGCAACTGCGGATACAACGAGCCAAAGCCGTCGGACACCCTTCGCATGGGACGATGCGAAAAGCCGACAGCCTCGCTTCCGAGGCTTTCATCTTTCTCGAATGACATGGACACTCTCAGGGACAGGAACTGAGCCATCCTTCAGAGCAAGATTCGGGACGAGCGAATCCGGCTAGGAAGAGGGAACGACGGTTCAGATCCAACGAATAATGCAACCAAACTTCGCGGAGGCAAGCGGCCACGCCTGAATCGACGTCACTCGGACGAGTTTGTCCGTTGAGGATTCTCCGGGGAATGGTCGACCAACCGCCAGCCCGGCTCAAAAAGGCCGAGGCACCAAGGAAAACGCGGTCATTATCGGCGTAGCCCGAAGCGTCGGCTTGACGTCGTCACGACTTCGCCGCGGCGTCTGATGTTGGCAACTTCTCAAGCACCTTGTCGACAAGGCCGTACGCAAGCATCTCTTGCGCTGTGAGCCAATTGTTGCGCTCACAATCTGCGGCGATCTTGTCGAGCGGCTGCGATGTCGCTTTCGAGTAGATCGCATAGAGCTGATCGCGCATACGCAGAATGTGCCGCGCTTCGATCTCAAGATCGGTCGCTTGACCTTCAAGCACACCACCGATGAGCGGCTGGTGCATGAGGTTTTCTGCGTTTGGCAGCGCATAACGCTTGCCCTTCGCGCCTGAGCATGCAATGACGGATCCCATGCTGGCTGCGCAACCAATGATGTAGGTCGATACATCGCAGGGAATGAAGTTCATGGTGTCGACAATGCCGAGGCCCGCTGTCACGCTTCCGCCTGGACTGTTGATGTAAAGCGAGATGTCCGCGCGCGGATCTTCGTTTGCGAGGAAGAGCAACTGCGCAACCACCAAGTTTGCCATGTGGTCGTTGACGCCGCCGCCAAGGAAAATGATGCGGTCGTTGAGGAGGCGCGAGTAAATGTCGTAGGCGCGCTCACCGCGACCGGTCTTCTCGATGACGATGGGAATGATGCTCATGTCGCAAACCTCTTGGTGTGTTGTCCGCAGCGCCGTTGCGTTGCGGGGATGATTTCCGTGGAACTTTCGTGTGCGTTACTGCTTTGCCGAGGAAGGAATTCGATCTGCGAGGCGATCGAGCACTCCATCAATCAACCCATATGCCAGCATTTCATCTGCATTCAGCCACAAATCGCGCTCGCAATCTGCTGCGATTTGCTCCTTTGTCTTTCCCGTGGCTTCTGCGTAGAGCGCATTGCATTGGTCTTCGATCACCAGCATGCGACGCGCTTCAATCTCAAGATCCGTTGCTTGTCCTTCGATGACATCGAGTATTCGGCCCTGATGCACCAAGTTCCACGCGTTGCGCGTTGCAAAGCGTCGCCCTTTCGTGCCACAGCAGGCAATGAGGCTCGACATACTTGGTGCGCACCCGATGATGTAGGTGGCAACTGGGCATGGAAGCGATCGCATGGTGTCGATGATGGCCATGCCAGCAGTGATGCTGCCGCCAGCACCATTCACATACACCGAAATTTCGGCGGACGCATCTGCGTGCGCGAGATAGAGCAACTGCGCGCAAATCGAATTTGCCATGGGCGTGCGGATCTCACCCGAGCACATGACGATGCGATCTGCGAGCAATCGCGACCACATGTCATATTGCCGTTCGCGACCGCCGGTTGACTCGATGACATACGGAACAAAGCCGAAGCTGCCGTCGTCGCCGTCGTCACTCGACGCCGAAATTGTGGATGAGTCTGCGCGCAGCGTCACTTCTTGCTCTTCTCGGGGAACACGGCGACTTCGTCGACCAAGCCGTACGCCTTCGCTTCTTCAGCACTGAAGAACTTGTCGCGATCCGCGTCCTTCGCGATCTTGTCCACAGGTTGCCCAGTGTGACGCGCGAGGATCTCATTCAGCGTGCGCTTCATCTTGCTGATGTGCTCGGCTTGGATTTGGATGTCTGTTGTTTGTCCCGTCACGCCGCCAAGTGGCTGGTGAATCATCACCTTCGCGTGCGGCAGAATGAAGCGCTTCCCTGGGTGGCCGGCTGCGAGCAAGAGCGCGCCCGCCGAGTATGCGCGGCCAATACAGAAGGTCGAAACATCCGACGAGATGAACTGCATCGTGTCGTACATCGCCAACATGTCATCCACAGACCCGCCTGGCGAGTTGATGTAGAAGTTGATGTCTTGGCCCTTCTTCTGGTTCTCGAGGTAGAGCATCTGCATCATGACCCGCGCTGCCGACGAGTAGTTCACCTCGCCGATGAGGAACACGATGCGGTTCTCAAGCAAGAGCTCGTCGATGGTCATCTCGCGAGTTCGTTGATAATTCACAGCAGCAAGCACCTCATGGCGGCGCTCAGGTGGCAGCGAATTGATGATGTGTGGCAGATGCGCGTCGAGGGAAGAAAGCATGCGCGAGAGGCCTCTCAGGTTCGGCCGGAGGGAATGATCCAAAGCACACGAGTGCGTTGGGCCATCCACCGAGCGGCGGGATCGTAACGGTCGTGCCTTGATCGGCAAGCCAAGGCGAGAACTTCGGAAACGGTTTCGAGAGAGTTGCGATTCTTGTCGAGAGGGGTGCATTTTGGCCAATGGCGTGGCCGCGAGGTCGCTGCAGCAGAGGCGTCTTGTTGGCACGCTTCCCCTCGGCAAGTTTCCCCTCTGCAGATTTCCCCTATGCAAACTTCCCCTATGCAAACTTCCACGGGAACGCCTCTGGCGGCATGCCGCGCGGGGCACGGGTCTCGGATGGATCGTGTCCCTCCCCAGAGGCAGGCAGGGTCAGTGCGAACGCGGTCCCGCTTCGGGAACTCTCAAGAACCTCCAAGCGGCCGCCATGGCGTTCTGCGATTTTGCGCGCAACAGCAAGCCCAAGGCCCGTCCCGCGCTGGCCTTTTGACGAGACGAATGGTTCAAAAAGACGACCTCGAACGGCATCTGGGATGCCCGGCCCGTTGTCGCGAACCGACAGCACCACTTCGTCGGTGGCTGCGTCGTAGCGAGAAGTGATCGTCACAAGTCCGGTTCGCTCGGGCGCTGCCTCAATGGCGTTGAGCACCAAATTGGTGAGCGCTTGGTGCATGGCTGGTGCATCAATCGAGACCGGTGGTAACGCATCATCAAGCGAGAGCACTGTGCCCACGCGCCGTCGGCCGGCAGCGGGTGCGAGCAACTCGCGAACCTCGCGCACGATTTCGTGCATATCGCATGGTTCGGGCTCAAGCGGCCGCTCTTTGGCCCACGCCAACATGTTCAGCGCAAGCGCGTGAATGCGATCGAGATTCCGCTGAAGGACAGGCCAGCCTTCCTGCGCTTTCGCAAGTTCACCTTTGGAAAGCGCAAGTTCCACAGCATCGGCGCCAAATCGCATGCCTTGCAGCATGTTTTTGATCGAGTGACTGAGTGCTGCAACGGTTTCGCCGATCAACGCCAATCGATGCTGCTCACCTTGCACATCGCGCGCGCCGCGTGCTGCAAGTGCAAGCGAAATGCACTGGGTTGCGTGGGAAAGGCACTCGACTTCGTCGGCTGTCGGGGCTTCGCCTGAGAGTCTTCGCACCACCAACGCACCGCGCGCACCGACGCCGCCACCGAATGGCGCTGCAATGACCAGGCACGGTCCGTGGTTTTCGCGAGCCGCAATCATTTCGCCTGCGTCGATCGCGCGGCGCACCAGCGAGAGCGGTGCGTGTGGGGCTGCGTCTTCCGCATGCGACGGAGCTACAAACGACTCAAGTCGTGCGTCGCGGGCGCGCACAGCCACGATGTCAACACCAAGATGTGCAGCGATTGTGGCGCGAGCCTCGGACAAAAAGGCGTCCGTCTCGGTTGGTTCAGTTGCGTGCCCCAAGAGTGCAGCAAGGAGTTTGGCGCTGGTTTGCGAAGGTTTCGTACTCGTTGATGGAGCAACAAACGCCGTGGTGGCTGATCCATCGCCTGGGCCATCATCGAGTGTCGTGGGTGGCTCGATACCTTCACGCAGTGCCAAAAGTTCCGTATCGCCGCAACGCAGACGATCGCCAGCGCGCAGCGTCACAGCGCCTGCAATGCGAACACCATTCACAAATGTTCCGTGCCGACTCTCGAGATCGCGGACGATCCAGCAGGCATTGGGCTCGTTGTGACCATCTTGCGGCTCGAGCACATCCGGAGTGAGCTCCGCGTGCCGACGGCTCACCGTTGGGTCCGTGACATGCAGTGCCTCGCTCGAGCGGCCGATGAGTTGCGGCTCGCGCTCCGGAAGCCGGAAGACGCGCCCGCGATCTGGGCCTTTGACAACAACAAGCGCAAGCATCCGCACACTGTAATTTCCCGCGCTTCGCTGCGTGCGCACGCGAGTTCGCCTCGTCGCGTCGTACGATGCACCGCCCATGGCAGAACCAACCGATCCAGCGATGCGCTTCCTCATCCTGCACGGGAAGGACTCGTTCCAAATCGTGGAGCGGTTGCATCGCTTCGAATCTGCGCTGAAAGAGCGCTTCGGCGATGTGAGCCGCTTCGATTTCGACGGGTCGACCGCGCCATTGGTGGATGTCCTCGATGAACTGCGCACCTTTGGCTTGCTCGCCACGCACAAATTGGTGGTGGTGGACAAAGCAGATCAATTCATCGGACAAGAAGAGCGCCGCCGCGCGATGGAGCGCTACGCAGAGGAGCCAGTCGAGCACGCGACGCTGGTGCTGCGCGCAGAATCGTGGCGGCCAGGAAATCTCGACAAATTGGTCGCAAAAGTGGGCGCTGTCCTGAAATGCGATACGCCCTCGGCAGAGCACGCCATGGCTTGGTGCGAGGCGCGCGGACGAAAGCAGCACGCCATTGTCGTTGATGGTGCTGCAGCGGAGGCGTTGGTTGATCGGGTTGGGAGTGACCTCGCGCGGCTTGATACAGAACTTGCGAAATACGCCGCGTATCTGGCTTCGGAATCCGAAAGCGCGCGTCGTGTCACGCGCGAACTCGTGACGCTTCTCACTGGGCAAAGTCGTGAGGAGGCTGCGTGGGAAGTGCAGGAGGCGGTGCTTGGGGGTGCGCCAGCTGTCGCGATTCGCAAAGTGCGCGAATTGGTCGAGATTTCCCAAGCGCCAGAGCAACTTATCTTGTGGTCGCTCGTCGACCTTGCGCGCAAATTGCACGACGCATCACGAATGCTCGCAGATGGCGCCGCAGAGGGT
This sequence comes from Limnohabitans sp., assembly GCA_030054275.1. GTDB lineage: Bacteria > Planctomycetota > Phycisphaerae > Phycisphaerales > SM1A02 > QWPT01. Next base: position 10,252 of record JASGCF010000071.1, read on the forward strand.
GCCGTCGCCAAGCAGGTCAAACTTTGGGGGCCGTCGATGGCCCCAACCTTGCGTGCTGCGCGCGCTCTTGGGCCAACACGGGCGACGCGGTTGTTTGCGCAGTCGATCGACCTTGATCGGCGATCGAAGAGTGGCTTGGCTGGCGAATTGCCGCGCACGCTCGAGGCGTTCGTGGCGTCGTTTGCTGGCGAAATCGCAGCGAGCGGTCGCGCTGGGCCGATGTCGGCGCGCGCGTGAGACTGGGCGTCTGTGAGCCGATCTCAACCTCTCGTTCAGTCTGTTTTCGATTCGCAGCCACTCGGCGGGAAGGCCGGCAGCGCGTTTCGTTCGCGCATTTCGTTGACGCGCGAGCGCGGTTCATGCCGATCCCCATCTTTGGTTGGGTTTCGATTGGTCTTGAGGCTCGCTCGGTCGGTGATGGAGTTGCTGTTCGCGTCGATTGCGACCGGCTGCGAAACAGACACCCCACGCGGCGAGTTCTCTTGAAGCGGCCTGCGCAGGATGCCTTGGGCCTTGCAATCTCAGTACCCACCGTTGGTCAGGATGACCGCGCCGGATTTCGGCGAAGAAGAGGATCTTCCCAGTGGACAACCGTCACGAGCACCTCCTTTCCCCGATGCACGCAGGCGTTGCCGGCCTTTTGGTGAGCGCCGTCGCAGGGTGCGCTTCGCTTC
>JASGCF010000072.1 GCA_030054275.1 Limnohabitans sp.
CTGGCCAGCTCCCCTCGGAGTGAATCCGAGGGGGCTGAGGTGGCGTCCTGCAGCGCTCGCGACTCGCTTCGCTTTCGCTCGCTCTGGCCAGCTCCCCTCGGAGTGAATCCGAGGGGGCTGAGGTGGCGTCCTGCAGCGTGATTTACACCAAAGGTCGCCGCCGCAGCGGCGACCGCGAAAACAAAGCCCTCTCACTTCGGCGACGCAGGCACCCACGGCACATCGCCAACGCCGGCCGCATGATTTGCGCGGCGCGCCATGGCAAAGAGCAAGTCGCTCATTCGGTTCATGTACCGCAGCGGCCCAGCGCCAACCGGTTCAAGCTGCCCAAGCGACACCATCAGGCGTTCCGCACGACGGCACACCGTTCGAGCAAGGTGAAGACGCGCGGCAAGTTCGCATCCCGAAGGCATCACGAAAGTTCGCAATGGCGGATTCGCTCCGTCGATTTCGTCGATCCAGCGTTCAACCTCATCGACATGGCCTTCGTCGATACGAACAATCTTCGAACTGTTGTTGGCACCTTCCGGCGTTGCCAAATCGGCGCCAATGTCGAAGAGTCGCGATTGCGCTTGCGCGAAGATCTCGAGCAAACGCGCCTCGAACGGATCACTCATGCGACACGCTGCCATCACCATGCCAATCACAGCGTTGAACTCATCCACGGTGCCGTACGCCTCAATGCGTGGATGGTCTTTGGCAACGCGTGTTCCCGAGAACAATCCTGTGGTGCCGTCGTCGCCGGTGCGTGTGTAGAGCTTCATCGTGGGAACTCGCGAACAATCGTGGAGGGTGACCGGAGAAGGGACGCAATGCTTCGCGAGAATTTCCGCCGCGGATGCGCTGTCGCAACTTATACTCCGAGCCTTGATGCGCCTTTTGTCGATCGGAACAGATCCCTCAACGCTGCGCACAACGCGGCGAAGTTGCGCTGCCGTTGTGTGGACGCTGTTGTGCGCAACGCTCGCGGGCTGCGTCGTGACCTCGGGTCGCACGGTCCGCGAGACTGGTCCACAGATTTCGGAAAGTTCGCTCAAAGCGATTGAGTACAACAAGACCACCGTGGACTGGTTGATTGCCGCGTTCGGACAACCAGCGAATCGAGCCTGCACGCCTGATGGCGCGGAAATCCTGCGCTACGACAGCGATGTTCGCACGACCCAAGGTTCGTATTTCTTCATGCTGGCTGCCTCAAGCGAGAACCGGATCGAGCGAACCTGCTGGTGGTTCGAATCCCGTGATGGCAAGATCGTCCGCGCATGGGGCGAAGCGTGCGACCCATGCACGGTTGATTCGCTCAGTCCACCCTTGCCAAACGGACCGACACCCAATGGAACCACCGTTGCCGGCTCGGCTCCCGTCGAAACGGGTTCCTCCGGAAACGCGACCGGTTCGTCATCCGCAACGCCTGTTCCGACCACGGGGAACTGACGGCCCACACCGTGTCGACCAACACCGTGTCGACGATACTGTGTGACTGTCAACTCGTTTGCTGCACGCCGCTTGCCAGCGCCGCGCCATCGGGTAGCGCCACATGGTCTGGTTCGACCGCTCGAGCTCCCTGCTCATCGCGCACGCTGGTGCGGTACCCTGGCCGCAACGCAGCGGATGCGAAACCCCCATGGCGATCGAGCGCGAGAAACGCTGCCTGATGATGCGGCTCAAGCGGATAGGTGGATGCGATGCGCTCAACCGCATCGCGTACGGCGTCTAGGGCACTGGCACCGCGGCGCATCGACTCGACCACGAGGAAGGCACCGCAGATTCCCATGATCAGTTCGCCCGTTCCTGTGGCGGTTGCGCCGCCAACCGACGGGTCGACATACAGGCCATGGCCGATGATTGGTGAATCACCCACGCGGCCGGGCACCTTGAACGGCGTCCCGCTTGTTGAGCAGGCGCCTGCCAATACCCGCTTGGCGTCGATGGCGAGAGTCCCAATCGTGTCGTGATGACTCCATTGAGCCTCGTCTGGCGGCAAAAACCCGTGTTCAGCGCCCCTGCTGACGGCGTCGACGGCGTCTGACCCGCCGAACAAGCGTCCATCTGACCCATTTCGACGGTCTACAGGGCGCAACGGATCAAACCCGAGCCGGGGCGTTTCGCCGCTGTGGCCCGCTGCCGCGCGGTCGCGACTCTGGTCAATCGTGCCCCCATCGCGCAGCCATTTCTCGTACACACTCCGCGCGTGAGGCGCGAGGAGCGCATCTCCGGCGACGGCCGTCAGACCGTTCGCGGCCGCGAAATCATCCGCGTCTTGGCCGACCAGCATCACATGCGGGGTTCGTTCCATCACCAGCCGCGCAACAGTCACAGGATGAAGTTGGCGACGAAGCCCTGCCACACTTCCGCATCGCGCCGGAGAGAGCATCACGCAGCCATCAAGGCTCACGCGGCCTGATGCGTCTGGCAAACCGCCAAACCCAACGCTGTCGATGTCTTCGGCGCTGTCGGCGTAGGCGCACGCCGCTTCGACCGCGTCGAGTGCACCGCTTGAAAGAAGCCGCTCCCACGCGGGTTCATTGGCGCGAAGACCGAACGACCATGTGCTGACAATGCGCATGGTCACATTGTGCCGTGAGATGGCCAGTTCGTCAGGGCCTCCATCGACGCGAATGCGCGTCACCCGCACCGATAACTCGTGCTTCGTGCAGAACTTCCGTCCAACTGCCCGAGCCATGAAATCATCGTGATTTCCTCGGGAAATCGTGCGTCCATCTTCTTCGCTGCCACGGAGAGAGTACCTTTTTGATGACGGCGACGGTTCCCACTCTCGGGCAACCGTTCTCCCGGCGGGTCCGCCGTTGCATGTCTTCGGCCCGCCAACATTTGGACGCGCAACCATCCGCGCAATCTCTTGCGCGAAAGTGACCGACTCGGAGTGCACCCGACGCAGGCCTGACGACACAACGGCGACATCAGCAGCACACATATCCGCGTACGAGGATGTGGTGCGAGTGAATCAGCGGATCGCAACGAGCAAGTCGTATGCATCCCACACAGTGATGTACGCAAGACTTCAGGCTTGCTTCGACCGATCGGCCGGAGCGATGGAAGCAGAGAGGCGTCCCCCGCGGGCAAAAGCCCGCAGAAAGGCCGAGTCTCATGAAGAACATGACTCGCCAGAACCGTAAGGGCGGCTTCACGATCGTCGAGCTCCTCGTCGTCGTGTCGATCATCGCTCTCCTCATCGCGCTGCTTCTTCCAGCAGTGCAAAAGGGCCGTGATAAGGCCCTCGTCTCGCAGTCGGTCGCGAACCTCAAGAACCTCGCGACGGCAAACGAGTTGTACGCAGGCGACTGGAACGACCGTCAGTTCACCACGATTCCCGACGATGCGGGAACGGTCGGTGGCAACTGCGGCCAGTACGTTGGCAATGTCGCATGCCCTCCGCAGCTCCTGCTCGGTTGGGACGGCGCGGCCATGTGGGGCTACTTCCTCGGCGGCGGCAAGTGCGCGAGCTACCCAGGCAACTGCGGTAACTGGATCGTTCACCTGCCAATCAACTTCGTGGCCAACGACGGCTACGGCACCTGGCGCGTTCCAGGCCTCAAGGCATTCCACGACTATGTCAACGGTCGCTTCTACGATTCGACGCTGTACGCGCCGAAGGACGAAGTGCCACTCGCGAACATCGGCCAGTACCTCACGAGCGCTTCCGAGTTCACTTACTCCGGCGGCGTCTACGAGGACAGCACCTACTGCTTCTCGCCAGCAGCCATGTGGGATGTGAAGGTCCTCGGCAAGGTGAACACCACTCCTGGTTTCGCCAACCCGAACACCCTCCCCGCAGGTTTCCGCAGCCCGCCAGTGTCGCGCTGCAAGTACCCATCGCTCAAGACCCGCATGATTGAGCACAACTGGCTCCAGAAGCAACCAGACCAGATCACCAGCCCGTTCTTCACGGGTGGTAAGACCCCATGGTTCTTCAACCACGGCTACAACTCTGAGCCGGTCTGCATGTTCTTCGACGGCCACATCGAGCTCGTCGGCTGCCTCCGCGCCCAGCAGGCAGAACAACGCGCCGGCCAACTCTGGTCGCGCGCCACGCCGTTTGGTGCAAACGGTTACTTCGGTGGACAGAGCTTCGACTTCCTTGTGAGGACGAGCTTCCACGTGCTCACGATCGACGGCATCGAAGGCCGCGATGTGCTCGGCGCCGAAGGTTGATGCACAACTCAAGTGTGTCTGTCGGCGTTCTTCGGAACGCACGAACCACACATGAGTGCTGAAACGAAATCAACCGCCCGCAGCAATGCGGGCGGTTGTCTTTTTGCCAGATATCCATGCTTTCGTGACGAGACGGCTCGCGATCCGCACACCGCCCATGCATCATGCACGAACAACTTGGAGGTACGCATGACGCAAGGCTGTCCGCTCGACACGCACGCACATGACTTACACGCACAAAATGGCTGCGTACGCAGTCCTCGCGCAAACGCGCGCGTGTGCGTCAACCGAGCATTCACCATTGTTGAACTGTTGGTGGTGGTTTCCATCATTGCGCTTCTGATCGCGCTTCTTCTTCCAGCCGTGCAGAAAGGTCGCGATAAGGCGCAGGTGTCGCAATCGGTCGCGAACCTCAAGAATCTTGCGACAGCCAATGAGTTGTACGCCGGCGATTGGAACGATCGTCAATTCACAGCGTGCCCAGACGATGCGGGCGTCGTGAACGGCAACTGCACGCAGTATCTCGCGCAAGTGGCGTGCCCGCCGCAGCAGTTGCTTGGCTGGGATGGCGCAGCGATGTGGGGTTACTTCCTCGGATCAACAGGAAAGTGTGCGCAATATGGATGGCCGGAGGCTTGCTACAACTGGATCATCTACATCCCGATGCAGTTCGGCACTGGGCCGAATCCAGGTGGCGGCAACGCGTTCGGTGCGTTTCGTATGCCCGGCATCAAGTCGTTCCATGACTATGTGAACGGCCGCTTCTACGACCCCACGCTTTACGCGCCGAAGGATGAAGTGCCGCTCGCAAACATCGGGAAGTATCTCACGGCCTCCGCAGAGTTCGACTACGACGGCTCGAACTACGAAGACAGTTCCTATTGCTGGTCGCCGGCCGCGATGTTTGCACCGAAAGTCTTCGCGCGAGACAACCCAACACCGGGATTTGCCAATCCAAACTCGCAGATGCCTGGCGCCTACAAAAGTCCTGCTGTGGCGCGATGTAAGTACCCGTCGCTCAAGACGCGCATGATCGAGCACAACTGGCTTCAAAAGCGCCCACCGCAAGCCGCGAGTCCGTTCTTCGCTGGCGGAAAAACGCCTTGGTTTTTCAACCATGGCTACAACTCAGAACCGGCATGCTTGTTCTTCGATGGACACATCGAACTTGTCGGTTGCCTTCGCGCGCAGCAAGCAGAACAGCGCGCTGGCAACTTGTGGAGTCGAAATACACCGCTTGGACAAAACGGCTACTACGGCGGTCAGAGTTTCGACTTCCTCGTGAGAACGAGTTTCCACATCCTCACCATCGACGGCATCGAGGGCCGCGATGTGCTTGGCGCTGAAGGCTGATGCGAGTGAGGCTTTCTTGAAGGCGACTCAGGCGAATACCTGTCTTCGAGTCGCGGCAACACGCGAGCCTTTGTGATCACCACGCAAACACAGAATTTTTCTGTGTAAAGAGAAGATCGACTCCCGATTGGATTGTTCATATTCCGTTCACGCGCCGTGTAGGTCGTGTGAAGCGGGAACAACTCGGGAGGCGTCATGCGTGCGTCGAATTCGCGTTCTCGCTGTGCTTTCACGATCGTCGAACTACTTGTTGTTGTTTCGATCATCACGCTCTTGATCGCACTGCTCTTGCCTGCTGTTCAGAAGGGGCGCGACAAAGCGCTGGTGACACAGTCGGTCGCGAATCTCCGAAATCTTGCGACATCGAATGAGCTCTACGCGAGTGATTGGAATGATCGGCAGTACACGGTTTGCCCTGATGATGTCGGCACCGTTGGTGGAGGATGCGAAGCGTACCTCGCGCAAGTGGCCTGTCCGCCGCAACAACTCATTGGTTGGGATTCCTACGGCATCTGGGGCTATTTCATCGGTTCCCACGGCAAGTGCGCGCAATACGACTGGCCAGAGGCTTGTTACAACTGGGTGGTCTATCTTCCGTTTCAGTTCGGAACGAGTACGAATCCTGGCGGCGGAAACTCGTTTGGCAGTTTTCGTATGCCTGGCGTGATGTCGTTCAATTCGTATGTTGGCGGGCGCTTCTATGACCCAGTGCTCTATGCGCCGAAAGACGAAGTGCCCATGTCGGTTGCTGGGAAGTACTTTCAAAGCGCTGCGCAATTCACTTTCGACGGCGTGAACTACGCGGACAGTTCGTACTGTTGGTCACCCGCTGCGATGTTCGATCCGAAAGTGTTCAAGCGGCTTTCCGCAAACGACGACGGCGCAGCGTTCACGCATCCAGGTGCACTACCTGCTGGCTACCGCAGCCCGAGTGTGTCGCGGTGCAAGTATCCGTCGCTCAAAACGCGCATGATCGAGCACAGTTGGTTGCAGAACACGCCCGATCAACCGACGAATCCATTTTTCGCCGGTGGAAAAACCCCGTGGTTCTTCAACCACGGGTTCAACTCAAGTCCTGCGTGCATGTTCTTTGACGGTCATGTGGAACTTGTGGGCACCCAGCGCGCGATGCAAGCAGAACAGCGCGCTGGCAACTTGTGGAGCCGAAATACACCGCTTGGACAAAACGGCTACTACGGCGGTCAGAGTTTCGACTTCCTCGTGAGAACGAGTTTCCACATCCTCACCATCGACGGCATCGAGGGCCGCGATGTCCTTGGCGCTGAAGGCTGATTCGCGCGATACTGCCTGGGTGCCGTTTCCAGTTCCAGATTCAGGAAATTCCGCGGGCGGATTCGCAGCGCTCGGCGCTGTGGTAGGCCCGTTGATGATGTTGTTCATCGCGCTGCAGAAGCCAGGTCCTGTGCGCACACTGATGCGTGCAGAGGCAGACTGTCCAGAACGCGCGCGAAAGGCATCGACGCTTGGGCTCACCGAGCCACCGCTTGCGCCGCTCTTGCGCGCGGGAGTGGTTGTGCGAGAGACAGACGGTCGCATCTGGGTCGACCGTGGGAAAGCGCGCCGTCGACAGTGGCGCATCGCGCTCTGGTTTGGTGTGGCAATCGTTGCGATCTCAGGGATGGTTGCTTTCGCACTTGCGCGGTGAACGCGGCGCGCGCGCGTTACGCTGCGCGCATGCAGCACACTTTTCTTTGGACTTCGTCCGTTGCTCTTGCGTTTCTTGCGCTCTCGCCACTTGAAGTGCGCGCGTCGACACTTGAACTGCGCCCATCGCTTCCGGTCTCTCGCGATGACACTGAGAAACCTGTCGCCATGCGAGCAGACCTCAAGGTGAACTCTGTGACGCTCTATCGCGGTCGTGCTGCGGTCACGCGCGCTGGACAAGTTGGCGTGCGCGCTGGGCTCTACGAAATCCGCGTTGGGCCGCTTCCGGCAACCGCGGATCTTGAAAGCGTGCAGGCTCGCGTCGGTGAAGGCGCGAAGTTACTCGAAGTGAAGACCGAAACTGTGGCACTTCCCGCGCCATCAAGCGACAACCCGCGTGTGCGCGAGGCACTTGCGAATGTTGAGGCTGCGCGCGCTGCCGCCGACGATGTGTCGCGACAGATGTCGAACAACGATGCTGCGCTCAAGACGATTGACGGCATCGCTGCAAAGGTTACAGCGGATGCGTCGCAGGCACTCGGTACCACACTTGAGCCAGCGAAACTCGAAGCGCAACTCACATTCATCGCAAGCGAGCGCGACCGCCTTACATCGCGGGCACTGCAGTTGGCGAAGGCGCGCAAAGATGCAGAAGGTGTCGTTGCCATGCGCATGCAGGAATTGAACGCAGCTGGTCAAGCGCCATCTGTAGAGCAATTTGCGCTGGTGACGCTTGTTGCGCCGCGTGATGCCGATGTTCCCGTGAGTGTCACCTACCTCGTTGCCAATGCGTCGTGGCAGCCGTCGTACACCGTGCGCGGTAATCCAGACGCGGGCGCATTGGCCCTTGAGTTTGACGCGGTGGTGCGCCAAGCGTCTGGCGAAGATTGGAGCGATGTTGCATTGGTACTCTCAACAGCGCAGCCAACTCGCGCTGCAAATCCTTCGACCGTCACGCCGAGCTACATCGAACTCTTCGATCCAGCACCACCAGTCACCGGAGGTATGGTTGCCAAATCCTTGGCGTATGACCCCGACAGAAAGCCGGGCGCTCCAGGCGCACCAGCGCCGATGGCTTCAGTCGAAGCCGGAAGCGGAGGTCCAGGCGGTGCGTACTATGATGAGGATGCGCGCGCAGACCGACTTGAGAGCTACGGCTCGGCAGCGACGGTCGGTGGTACAGGTCCTGCGGTTGAGTATCGAATTCCACGTGCGTTCACCGCGATGAGTGATGCCGCTGCCGAGCGACGCACGCGCGTTGCGACGCTCGATGCGAAGCCATCGTTCACCCTTGTTGCCCAACCGCTCGTCGAGAGCGACGTCTATCTGCGAGCTCGTTTCCGGAACGAAAGCGCGTTCCTCCTCCTTCCAGGGGAAGCACGGATGTACCTCGGTGCAGACTCCATCGGTCGCACGCAGTTGAATGAGACGCCTGTGGGTGGCGAAGTGGAACTGTGGTTCGGGAAAGAGCCGCGCGTGACGGCGCGTCGCGAGATGATCACGAAGAAAGCAGGCGAATCAGGCGTGTTTTCAAAGTCGAAAGCGATCGACCGCGAGTACCGCATCGTGCTGACGAACACGCTCGTACGCGCCATCGATATCGAAGTGTGGGATCGCGTTCCTGTATCGCGTAACGAGGCAGCGAAGGTTGAGTTGAAGGACATCACTCCCCCGCTTGCGACCGATGAGAAGTACGCAAAGGACGCGCGTCCACAAGGGCTTCTCAAGTGGTTGTTGAAGTTACCTGCGCGCACCAACGACAGCGATGCGAAGCCTCTGACGATCGCGTGGAAGTCGCGCGTTTCGTGGCCAGAGAACAAGGTGATCGCAGGTGATGTGGACTAAAGCGATGGAGATACAAGAGCGTGCAGTGGAGCCGTCTGCGCATCGTGATATGAACGCATCACGCGCCACGCGCGTGGCGTCCCTCGCCGCTGCATGTGCCATCGCACTCCTCTGCTTGTGGATGCCGCTTGGGCGGCCAACCGCGCCGCTTCTCTCAAGCGCAGTGCTCGGCGCACTTGTGCTCGCACTTGTTGTTGCGCGTGTTCTTGGCGGATTCGTGCCTCGACACATGGTGCCGCTTGCACTTTTGGCAGTCGTCACACTTGTGTCCGCATGGCTATCGCCGTTTGCAAACTTCGCGCTTGATCGCAGCGCAGCTGGTCTTGTGTTACTTCTCGTCTTTCCAGCAGCGCAACTCATCACAGTTTCACCAGCGGCGGTTCGGATCGTGTGCGGCAGTGCGGCGCTCGCAGTGACGACATGCGGCCTCGATATCGCATGGCAGTACTTCTTCGGTTCGAGTTTGCTTCTCGGAGTGCCCGAGCCATCCGATCGATGGCGTTTTACGGGGAGTTTGACCAACGCGAATGAAGTTGGGTTTGTGGCACTGCTCTTGCCTTTCGCGTTGATGCAGCGTCGCAACAATCAACCTAACGCACGCATTCGTGCGCAAGTCGCGCGTGCCGCCACAATCATCACAGCGCTCTTTGGTGTGTTACTCACCGGAAGTCGTGCAACGCTCGGCGGGATTTTCGTTGGCGCGAATATCACAAGTTGGTTTGGGAAGCGCGTCTTCTTGCGCTGGTCGCTGGTCTTTGCGATCTCTGTCGCTGCGATCGCGTGGATTGGCGACTTCGGGTCATTCCGAAAGCGCGCAGTCGAATCGTTACGGCCACAGGACGAAATGCGCTTACGCACATGGCGCATCGCGTTTGAGGCATTCGTAGATCGTCCGCTCTTCGGTGCGGGACCAGCTGTTTTCTATGAGGTCAACGAGCAATCGCGTTCTACGCAGCGGCCCGTTGGCTGGGAAACGCCGCCAGGCGGCATGCCATGGGTTCACAATGTGCCGCTTGAACTGCTCGCAGAGCGCGGGCTTGTCGGTACAGCAGCCTTCTCGTGGCTGGTGTTCGTCGTCATCCGCGACCTTCGCATCACACTTCGACCGCACGCACGATCACCCGAGACCCGCGCCATCGCCTCCGCAGCCGCTGCATCGCTGGCAACATTCGCTGCCATGTCGCTCTTTGATCTGACGCTACTCAAAGATTGGTGTTCGATCGCGTTGTGGTTGAGCGCTGGTCTTGCTGTCGGCGTCGCAGGAATCCCTTCGGTGCAGCAAGCAGGCCAAGCAAACCCATCGACGCAATCGCCACACTTGAGCCCGCGATCTTCGGCGAAATGACGCTCATGGAAAATCCGTGATTCGGCGCTCCGTCGATGAGCGACGAGATGCAGTTGAGCGGTGCGTTGTAGATCATCATGCCATCGCACGCACCAACCCCGTAGGCGCCGTAACCAGGCATCTGCCCGTACGCCATTTCGCATTCATCTTTCCCTTGCGGACATTGACCCGGCGCGCACGGAACGCAGAAACCGAAGTAGCAATCAAAGCCGTCGCCACAGCCAGCGTCTTGAGGGCAGTTGCAGCAGTTCTCACGCGCGTCGCGAATACCGTCGCCGCAGAACCCAACCGGACCCCACGCCTGCAGAACAATCGAAAGATCCGCTGCGCCAACATCGCCGCTGCGATCGAGATCTGCCGGTAGATAGGCGGTGCCCCAACGAACGAGCACAATGGCAAGATCGGCTGCGTCGACGACGCCATCCGCAAAGATGTCTGGACTTGCTGGCGCACAATCATCAAGGAGGTAATCGCCATCCAGATCGTTG
>JASGCF010000436.1 GCA_030054275.1 Limnohabitans sp.
ACATCGCGTCCGGTGCTCCAGACTGCAACGCGAACAACCTTCCCGACACCTGCGACCTCGCGAGTGGTGCGGCCGATGTTGATGCGAACGGCATCCCTGACTCGTGCCAGGCCGATTGCAACGGCAACCAGTTGCCCGACTCATACGAACTGGCGAACGGTGCTCCGGACTGCAACGCAAACGGCGTCATCGACTCATGCGACATCGCAAGCGGTGCGGTCGATATAGACCAAAACGGCGTGCCGGATGTTTGCGATCCCGACTGCGACGCTGACACTCTGCCAGACGCCTACGAAATCGCCAACGGCGCAGCCGATTGCAATGGCAACGGCGTCCCCGATACCTGTGACCTCGCGGCCGGCATCGACCGCGACGCGAACGGCAATGGTCGTCTTGACGGCTGCGACATTGCGTGGACTCCAGGCGGTGCGACGGCCAGCGCCGCCGAGTGGACCGTCGGCGAGTACGGCGGCAACTGGTACATGATCTCGTCGGAGCGGCTCAGTCGTTACCAGGCGGAGATAGCCGCACGCTCGCTTGGCGGGCATCTGGCGACCGTGACCTCGCAAGCCGAGTGGGAGTTCGTCCAGACCGTGTTGGCCCAGCGGCCGGGCTTCAGCCACTGGCTGGGGATGCGGGATTACTACGGTGATCGCTCAACCATCACGGGTGAGCCGTGGACTTGGAATCCACCGTGGATCACCGATCCCAGCTACCCAGGATTCGTCGCCGCGAGCAGCACCGGCTGGCGTCATTCGAACGGGTCTGAACTCCGCTACTTCCTCATCGAGTTCGACTTTGCTGACGCGAACGAGAACGGCCTGCTCGACCTCTACGAGGCGTTCTTCGACTGTAACGGCAACAACCTGCGCGATATGGCCGAGGCGCGGATCTATCCCGAGCTCGACTGTGACGACAGTTACTCGCTCGACGCGTGTGATGTGTCGACCCCACCGGTCGCGGTAACGCGCGACGGCTCACTCGCCACGGCGGGCCAGACCGTCGTGCTGGATATCCCCGTGCGCAGCGATGTCGGCACGCAACTATCGATCACTCTTGAGGTCAGGGCGGATGTCAATGAGCCATCAAAGGAGGAGTGGATCGCGATGCATGTCGAGGGAATCGAGACCTTCCTCGTGTACGACGAGCAGCAAAACTGCTACGCGCTTCGTACATTCACGATCCCGTTCGCGGCCATTCTCCCGGCCTTCACGGATGGCAACCTCCGGGTCGAGTTGACGACAGGCGGATCGGTTGATTTCACGTGCGGCGGTTTCACTCTCGACCTCGCCTACGGTCTCGCGCCCCGCGCACCCGATTGCAACGCAAACGGCCTGCCCGATTCGTGCGACCTCGAGTCTGGCGCCGCCGCCGACTGCAACGAGAACGACATCCCCGATTCCTGCGACATCGCAGCGGGAGCCGCCGACGCGAACGGCAACGGTGTGCCGGATGTGTGCGAGGCGGTGCCCGGCGACATCAACGGCGACGGCATCGTCGGCGCGGCCGATCTTTCCATGCTGCTCTCGAACTGGGGCGCGGGTGCAGGCTCGGCTGCCGACATTGATGGAAACGGCACCGTCGGTCCTGCGGATTTGTCGATCCTGCTCGGGCTTTGGGGGAGCGGCGGCTGAACGCAGGAACGAAGTGATGCGTTGACTGCACAGCGCTTGGCCTCAGATTCGGCCACGCAGTTCTATTTGCAGCCATCGAACGAACGCAGCCGTTCCCATCGAGCGGTCGCCTTCTGATTGCGCAGTGGTTGCTGTGAAATACGCGCTTGCCAAATCTCCACGCGCAGCTTGACTTGCTGCTGTCACAAGCAACGCATCGACCCACGGCGTGGGTCCACCCGCGAGTGGTGAGAGTGAACGCTCGAGCGCCTCCAGTCGCGCCACGAATCGCGGGTCACCCCAAGTGCGTTGGAAGCCCGATGCATCAAGTCGCATCGCCTCACGCAATGTGTCGGAAGCCCACGCGGTGTCACCTTGAAACGCCTGCGTGAAGCCCCGCCCAACCAACCAAGAACTTTCTGCGGGATTCGCGGCAGCGAGGTCTGCGAAGCCGTGGAGTGCAGCGTCATCCGCTCCGTCGGTGACGGCAGACCACACATCACTTGGGTTTGGAAGCGGAGGCGGCGCTGGTGGAACGGGTGTCGTGACGATGGTCTGCTGATAGACGACCGGCGTTGTGTAGACCACGCTTGAGTACACCGCGCTTGAGTACAGCACCGGCGAGTACGCGAAACACGGCGTGTACGCTGGGTACGGGCACGGTCCGCATGAGACATAACTACTCCACCACGGCGAACCGAAACTCCAACAGCCACCCCAACTCCACGATGGTCCTGCGTACCACGATGGCGCGCACCACACCGGACGACAACTTGGCGCGTAGTACGCGGGCGTACATGTCCAAG
>JASGCF010000073.1:0-3307 GCA_030054275.1 Limnohabitans sp.
GTTCCATCGGCGACAGCCACGAGTTCTTCGCGTGTGAATACAACGGTGTAACCCGCGGCCCGCGCCTCGTCGATGAGATTGCGACCGTCGTCACGAAGTCCGACTCCGTGCCGCCCAGCGACACCCTTCGGTAAGAAGTACGCCTCGCCACCGCCAAGAATCACCTGTGGCCGATCAAGAAGAAGTTGCGCGCAAATGCCTGTGTAGTCGTTGCGCTTCGGCGAACTCGCAAGAAACACAGCTGTCCCGGGTTCTGCGAGATGTCCTGAATTCACAACCCCAACCGACTTGCCAGCGCGCATGGCCTCGCGCATGACGCTGATACGCTCTCCGCCCGCGCTTTTCGGAATTTCTGCGCCGTCCATGCCGAAACTGTCCTGCGGTACCTTCACGCCGTAGGCGTGCACCGTGGCCCCTGAGTGACTCGACGGCGCGAGTGAGTCGCGCATGTGTGGCCGATAGATGCCGATCTCGGGCAATCGATCCCACGCGAGTGCACCGTCTGGCCCAGCGTGCGCGACGCGCGCGAGTCCCCAGTGCGCAAGACCGGTGCCGTCGGGGTGGATGAAAATCACAGAGCCGCGTTGCGGTTCGTTTGCGCGTGTGGACTTCGCGTGTGCGACCTCCGCGGTTTGCATGAAGGCAAATCCAAGCCCGAGAAGTGCTGCACATGCTGCGGCGCGGAGTGGTGCGCACAGTTGACTTTGTGTCGGGGACGCGACGCGCAGCAGGGCACTTTTTGTCACAGAAAAGTTGGTCATAGCGGGGCTTGCGTGTGTGGAGGAGGGAATCCGAATGAAGGGCGTTCGGAATATCGCGGTAGAAATTTTGAAAATGGCGCGAGGGAAGATAGGTTCGCCGTGTCAGAATTCTGTTGGTGCAGACGCGAGGTCCGTGGACTTCTGGACCTTTCCCATTTGGAATTTGTCTCGCGTGCCTTTGCTAGTCTCGCAGCGAGGCGTCGCTTTTTGAGGACTCACGATGTCAATCAGCCCGCATGGTCGATCTGTTGCGTTCGCTCTCATGTCTGTTCCGTCGATCCTCTTCGGAGCATCGGCAAGTGCTCAAGTTGACCCAACAGCCACCACTCCAGCTGGGTATGTCGTGTTACTTGCGGCAAGTGAGGCGACCATCAACACCTATCGTGCGCAAGGCTTGCGCATCATCGACATCGATCGACTGGGTACAAACAGCTTCGATGCAGTGCTTGTTGAGAATACTGGCCCGTATGAAAATCTGGGCGAGACATGGTTTGCTGGCGCCACGGAGGCCACGGTTTCCGCAGCGCTTGCAGGAAAGCGCTTGATTGACTTACAGCCCTTTGAGTCTGGCGGTGCAACGCTGCATACAGCGGTGCTCGTCTCGAATACCGGCGATGACGCTGTGCCAGGTTGGGGCTGGCTCTACGCGCAGACATCGACCGCAGCCATCGATACTTGGATGAGTGGTTCGACGCTGCGCCCAGTGAGTTTGCAGCGATACACAGCTGGTGGATCCACGCGTTGGTCTGGTGTTGCGATCTCGGATTCCGGCGCTGGCGCAGCGACCGACTGGTTCGCATGGGGTCGAACCATTTCGCAAATCAACTCGCTGCTCTCGACCAACGGCGGTGTCATCACCGATATCGAAATCGCAACGCAAGGCGGTGGCGGCACGCAACCAACCTTCAATGTGGTGGCTGTGAACAAGCCGATTCGTGGTTGGTGGTATTACACAGCGTTGGATGCTGCAGACATTCTGCAGCGCGCGAATGAACTTGGCGCGCGACCCATCGATGTCGAGCGCTACACAGACGCAACTGGCATCACGAAGTTTTTTGTGATCTATGTCGACAACACAAATACGCTTGAGAGCACGATGCGCGCGTTGATGGATCCAGCCACCGACGCCGACTACGGCTGCTATTTGAAGGAAGTGAACGGGCCGGTGCTCGCGTCGCTCAATGCAGATTTTCCAGCGGAAATTGCTAGCACGATGAAAATCGTGCATGCAGTGCGCGAGGTGCAGCGCGCGTCGCTCGGACTTGAAGGGGCTTCTGGTCTCAACACCGTCATCTTCAACGGCGACACTGCAAATCCTGGCGAGTGCCCAGATGGGAACAACGCGTCGCCCACGAACGAGGCGATTCGTACGGTTCTTTGGCGCATGCTGAACAACTCAGACAACAACGCAACGCTGCTGATGGCGCAGCGCTGTGGCGGGAACGCCGCACTCACTTCGTGGCTCGCGACGAATGGGCTTTCGGGTGTGACGCTGAATCACACGCTTGGTTGCCTTTGCGATGGACAAGGTGGCACTGTCACACCCAACACAGGCCCTGCACGCGAGATTTGCGCGCTGTACGAAAAAGCAGCGACCAACGCACTCTTCAATCAGACTTGGGAAGACGAGTTGTGGGGCGTGATGTTTGGTAGCAACACCTTCGGAATCGGCCGCTTTGAGGACACCGTGGACGCGCAGGCTGGTGGGCTCCCGCTGACAACAGCGCAACTCAATCAATTCAAAAGCGAAGTGTGGTATCGCTTCAAAGATGGCGGTTATAGCTGCTCTTACCCGCCAGCTCCGACTCGTCGGTGGGGTGGTGTTGCCGGCATCGTGCGGCTGCCATTCAAGGCTCTGAATGGTGCAGTGGTTCCGCGCGAATTCGTTGGCATGACCTTCGCACATGATGGTCAGTCCATTCAGATTTGCTACGACGCATGGGATGATCTCTTCAGCGAGCAAATTCGCGCAGCGCTCGAATCATGGGTTGCCGCCTGCCCGCAAGCCAACATCCTCGTTCAGCCGCAGCCAGAGACAGCTCGTGTTGATGAACTCGCAACATTCTCACTTGTTGCACAGTCGAGTCAGCCTCTGACATACCGCTGGTATCGCTACAGCACGCCAGTCAGTGACGGAGCTGTTTACTCGGGCGCGACAACGCCCACACTCACCATTTTGGTGACAGAGGGAAGCGCTGCCCAGTACTCGTGTCGTATCACAACCGCTTGTGGAAGTTTGCGTGTGTCGAATGCGGTGCAACTCACGGTGTTGCCTGCGTGTCCAGCAGATCTCGACGGAAATGATGCGATCGGAGCAGCAGATCTCTCGCTTCTTCTCGCAGCATGGGGCACGAAGGGTGGCGACGCAGATCTTGACGGCGACGGATCTGTTGGCGCAGCGGATCTCTCGCTTTTGCTTGCTGCGTGGGGTGTCTGTCCATAGGCCCTGTCTGACGGATGCACCGAACTTCAATCCGTACGGCATCCCGACTGGCGGTGTCGTCGTCGGCTCGCTGTATCGCTGTGGATACAGCCTCTCCTCGTCT
>JASGCF010000073.1:3407-9143 GCA_030054275.1 Limnohabitans sp.
CCTCGTCTCCTTGCCAGTCGGGCGCCGATGGGTTGCAAGTTGAATGTCGCGTTGCTTGAAGTCATGTCTTGAGGTCATGTCTTGAGGTCATGTCTTGAGGTCATGTCTCGCGGTCATGCGCTCGACCTCCCTTTATATATTGATCACATGTCTGAGCCCGAAGTCTTCGCACTCATCGTGTCGCTCGTCGTTGGCTTCATTGGATGGGGCTTGCTCGCCGTGCGTGGCGCGGCTGTCGATCGGCGGCTGTGGAGCACGCCCGATGGGCGCATGCGACCAGGTGGCGGCTTCGGCTGTCTCGCAACAATCTTCGCGTGGTTTTCGATAGGTGCCGTCGTCTTCTACATACTGCTGAACTTTGCTGCGAGTGATGTGAAGCCCGACGCGAAGTACATCGTGCTCTATCTCGTGATGGGATACGCCTTCGCAGCCGTCAACACGATCGCGCTGCGTGTGTACGGCTGGAAAGTTCCCGACATGTTTGAGCGGCGCAATCGAGCCGCGCACACCTTGTTCTACACCGCAACGCTTGCGAGCGTCTGTGCGTACGCAGGCGCAAACATCGGCGATGGGCCTGGCTTTTACGTCGTGATCTACTGCGCGGCACTCGCGCATCTCGGTCTCTACACACTCGTCGTCGTGCACGCGGCGCTGAATCGCACCGTCTATCGCATCCTCGTGGATCGTGATCGCGGAATCGCCTTTCGTGCGGGCTGTATGTTTGTCGCGATCGGTGCGGTTCTTGGACGAGCCGTGGCGGGAAACTGGCCTGGATTTGAAGCGGCGACAGGGGACTTCTTTCGCC
The DNA here is from genome assembly GCA_030054275.1 of Limnohabitans sp. Lineage (GTDB taxonomy): Bacteria > Planctomycetota > Phycisphaerae > Phycisphaerales > SM1A02 > QWPT01. The sequence continues at coordinate 4,213 of JASGCF010000073.1, forward strand.
TCGGATGGCCGACCGTCCTGTTCGTCGTCGCCGACACCATCGTTGCGCGTGTTGCACTTTCGCGCGAAATCGACGGCAATCTTTGGGCCGATCGCGTGATGGGCATCGTGTATCTGCTCGCGGCCGCGGGTTACATCCTCATGCTCGGAGCGCCCGTGTGATTGCGCTCTCGCGCACATTCGACGCAGAAGAACGTCGCGAGATCCGCATGCGCGCGATCTTCGAAGCGGGCAAACTCGATCCGCGCACATACGACGAGGAAACGATTGCTCCATTCGCAATCCGCCTTGCGCCTTCGGCGTGGCGGGAGCTTGCGTCGCTCGCAGAGCGTGCGTGGTCTGAGCTTGCCTCCGTCGAGCGCGCGTTGCTTGTGGAGCGTCGCTCGTGGCGCGCGCTCGGGATCCCTCGAAATGTGCGCGCAATCATCGCCGCGTCGCGGCCTTCGGAGCGTGACGTGCGCTTTGCGCGTTTCGACTTTCACCCGACGACCGAGGGTTGGCGCGCTTCCGAGATCAACGCAGATGTTCCTGGCGGTTTCATCGAGGCGGGCGCGATCGCGCGCATCGTCGCGGAGCGATTGCCTCACCTCGCGTGTCTTCCCGATCCGGCGCGAGTTCTCGCGCGCGCGATCGCTGAGAGAGTTCCCAACGGAAATGCGGCACTCGTCCATGCGACGAGTTACACCGATGATCAACAAGTTGTGCGGCGAATTGGCGCGGAACTCGAAGCGCTCGGTGTGCACGCGCATCTCGCTTCACCCGCGCATATCGAGCCACTCAGATCGCGCGCGCGGCTTTCGACAACCGGCGCCGAAGTCGACGCAGTCATGCGCTTCTTTCCGTGCGAGTGGCTTGGGAATCTCGCGCGCGCAGATCGAGCACATTGGTCGATGTTGCCCGCGGAGGTCGTGCGTTCAAATCCGCCATCGGCGCTGCTGTTGCAAGGAAAACGCCTTCCGGTTGTTCTGCGCGAACTCGGGATCTCGACGCCAACATGGAGTGAAATTCTTCCCGCAGTCGAGCCGATCGGACTGCGTTCGTTTGCGAGTCGCGTTGATCCGACGGGCTTTGTGCTGAAGCCTGTGTGGGGGCGCATCGGTGAAGGCGTCGTCATCGACGGCGCGACGAGCGCCGCGGCTGCGCGTCGTGCGCGTTGGATGGCGCGTCTCTTTCCGAAGTCTTGGTGTTTGCAGCGAAGATTCGAGTCGATTTCGTTGCACGAGGAAACGCAGTCCGTGGCGGACGCGGCGCACCAGCGTCCGCTTTGTCACGCATGCATCGGTGTGTATGTGATCGATGGCCGCGCTGCGGGTGCGTACGCGCGCGTTGCTCCGCGCGCATTGATGGATGGCCGCACGCAAGATGCGGCGGTGTTACTCGATGCTTCGCTCGATACTTTGCTCGATGCGCCGCCAGTTTCCGCGCCTGTTTCTTCGCTCGTTCCTTCGCTTGTTTCCTCGCTTGATCCTCTGCACGAAGAAGGGTTCCAACATGCTTCTCCCTGATGATTCCATGTCTCCGCGCATGAAGCCTGTGACCGATGCTCGGGCGCTCTTCGAGATCTGGGCTCCAGTCGCGAGTCCTTGGTCGGCTTGGGCGAAACCCGCGCTTTTTACCTATCTCCCCGAAGCGAACAGCGCGCCTGTCGAACGCATTCCGTGGACTTCGGCCGGCGCGATTCCGCTTGGTTCAGGTCGCCACGCGGTCGTTGTCGATCTACCGAGCGTCGAGGGAATCGCGTGCGGACTCGCACTCGCAGAGCGCGGCTTTCGGCCTGTTCCGCTCTACAACCTCACCCAAGGCATCGGCAAAGAAGTGGTTGCGGTTGATCCGCTGATTGCAGCTCTTCACGATGGAGCGGACCGTCTGCAAGGACTGGCGATCCTTGATGATGCGCCGCCTGCGTTTCTCCTCGATTCCAACCGACATGTCGGAGTCGCTGCGCCGTCGATGTTCGACAACCGTTGGATGGTGTTTCCGCAAGATTTCCCATCGGCACGCGCGTTGATGTCGGCGGGCGTCGAGCGCGTGCTCGTGATTCGTCGAGAGGGCGCACCGCGCGTCGATCTCCTGTCGGTCTTGCGTCTTTGGAAGCGGGAGGGTCTCGCAAGCGCGCGCTTCGATCCATCGAGTGGCGAGACGATTGATCTCGCGATGGACACTTCACTCCTTGCGGTGTTCAGTGCGCATCTCAGCATGATGTTTCACGGCTTGCGTGAAAACGCAGCCGGTGGCTTTGGCGGGCGCGTGCCCGTTCCGCAAGCGACATCGGGCGGATTTGCGTAACGCGTCTCGCTACTTCAGATCCGCGAGTTTGCGGAGTTCTGCGACGACAGGATCGTGCGAAATTTTGCCGCGGACGGCAATCGTGTCGCGATTCGAGAAGAGTGGCAAGAGCGACTCAGCCCACGCCTTGCGCGCAGGCTTCTTCACGGTGTCGCTCCACGCTTTCACGAACTTCGCGAACGCGTCCGCTTCGCGCTTTGCCGCAGGCCCTGTGCCTTTCGCGCGTTCTGGTGACGCGAGATAGGCCTCCGTCGCGGCCCGCGTGCGTGCGTTGAACTCATCATCGCCGCCGATCGCGCGCCAAGTACGCGCGAGGAGTTTCGCGTCGTCGCACTGCTGGCGTTCAAGTTCGTTGAGCAGTGCACGATTTGCGTCAGCCCCCTTCGGCGCGGGCAGTGCGGCGATCCGCGCGTGTGCGAGATCGCGCAGTGTGCTTCGGTAGAGCGGAGGAATACTTGCTGCAGGCAATGCATCCAGCGTGCGCGATGCAAGATCTGCAAGCGCGAGTGCGGTTTCGGTCGAATTCGCTGCGCGCACTGCGCCGTCGTACACCACGAGTGAGCATGGATTGCGTGCGAGTCCCGCTTCCGCGAAGGCTGTCGCCGTCGCCGCGCGCTCGCTTTCGGGAAGCGCGTCGAACATGCGACGCATCGCGAGCGTTTCGAGGAATGTCGTACTTTCCGCCGCGCGATCGCGGTTCACCGCCCACGCGATCGACTGGTGAAACACCATCGGCTTGCGTCCGCCGATGTCGTCGTAGTTCCAGCCCGCGTGCACCGTGGTCACTTCATCGCCACCGGTCGCGTATTGCCCGCCTTTACAGCGGAATTCGCCTGTCTTTGCATCGTGCTCCATGAACACGATCGCGCAGTGACCGGGTTGCCCCGCGGTCGACGCGGGTTGGCCAACGATGCGATGCGTGCGTGCGCCGATGTTTCCCATCGTGCCGCAGACGCCGCCATCTTTCCACATCATTTGAATAGAGCCGTAGTTGAACGCAAGGGGCGCCACGCGTCGCGCCGACTGCATGTCGAACTGCTGCGCGATGCCGCCGATGTATTCGCCATAGGTGCGGAATTCGCCTTCGTCGCGGAACTTCGTCCAAATCTCTTCGCGCTCGCGCAGCGGTTGATCGTCGGCTGCGAGCATGAGGAGGACGGGCCACGGCGCGTTGAGTGGAAATCGCGGCCACTTGCGGGCGTCACGCGTCGCGTCGTCGAACGCGTGGCGGTCGTTGCGAATGAACCACGCCATGGATTCGGCCGGCGTCGGCGCGCGATCTCGCTCGGCAGGCATGCGGCCTTTCGCGCGATACGCGTCGTGGAAGAGGTCGTGCGCGGCCTTGATCCGTGCGCGAAGATCTTTGTCGGAGATGGCTGCTTCGGAGTACCAGTGGACGACGCGATCACCGCAATCGATCGTCACATCCGCGTGACCATGTGCCGCCATGTAGGCGTTGAATTCCTCCTGCAGCGCGCGCGACGCGATCACATCCGCGGCAACGGGTTTGCGCAGTTCCTTCTTCATGACCGCGACCGCTTTCCCTTGCGGCTTCGCGACGCCGTTCTCGTCGTACTCAAGCGGTGGAAGTTCTTTCACGCGGATGTCGGCTTCGATTTCCGCGTGATCCTCGAGGAAATTGATGATGTGATCGTTGCGATCGAGCGCGCGCGACGGATCTTTCGTGTTGACGGGCGTGCGCGGATCGCTCGGGATCACAAGCGAAAGTGATGTGCGCGGCGACACATCGGGCAGTTCGGCAGGGGGTTTCGCACCGTCGGCGTCGTTCCGCGGTGTTCCCTTCGCATCGCGGGCCGCGTAGGAATCTTGCACCGCGAAGGCAAGCGCCAACTGCGGATAGTCGCGGCGCACCGTGTCTTCACCGAGGTCGATCTCGAGCGAGCGCAGCGCGAGCAACACGGGCAGCGGATCTGCGCGCGAGCCATACACCGAGAGGCGCAGGGCACGATCGGCATCGATCCATGCAAGGAAGTCGGGCGGAAGTTCGATCTTGAGGTCGCGTGCGCGTGCGAGCGTGGACGCGCGAGTTTCGTCGATGAACGCATCGATCGCAGCGATGGAGAAGCGAGGCTCGTCACTCTTGTGAGCGATTGGAACGGCCGCGTGGACTGTTGACGACCAGTCGTTTGCGAACGGCGCGGCAATGCTCCCAACTGCGAACACGAACGCGAGCACTACCGCGAATACCAGCGCGCTCAGCCGAAAGCCAATCGGCATGACGGCCGCGCTCAAGAGACGGTCATGACAGCACTGGAACCGCAGTTTTCGAGGCATCAGAGCAGCCTACCGCGGGTACAAGCCATGTTCGCATTGGACGGTCGCCACCACGGCGCGCAGGCAGCACGATCGTAAACCTTGATCAAACAGAGGGTTCCGCATGGGCTTCTCACGCATCGTGTGAAGGCTTCGTCAAATCGCGAAAATCAAGAGGAACAAGGCCGGATTTCGAGAAACTGGGTGTACTTTCTTCGGTCTTGCCAGCGTCCGCCAGGGCGCTGTGCAGGCGGGAACCCCATCCGGAGTCCAGACCGGATGCCTGTGGTTTCTGTTGGTGTTTGATCCCTGTTCCCGAGTCCCTCAACTAAGAACACTTTCGGAGATTTCGATGAAGACTTCCCTCTTCGC
>JASGCF010000073.1:9243-10807 GCA_030054275.1 Limnohabitans sp.
GCCGCAGACGCTGGCGACGCGACCGCAGGCACAAGCCTCTCGGGTTTCCACGCGCTTGCCGCAACCACTTGGTCGACTCCAGCAGGGAACGGCTCGACCTATTCGTTCTCGAGCAACAACTGGTCGGTGGGCGATTACTACCAAATCGCTGTTTCGACTGCGGGTTTCAGCGATATCTCCCTCGCGTGGGATCAGACCCGCTCGAGCACTGGCCCGTCGAACTTCCGTGTTGACATGAGCACCGACGGTACGAACTTCTCGACCATTCTCGCGAGCTACACGATCATTCAAGCGGGCGCGGCAGGCAGCGGCACGCTCTCGTGGAGCACGAGCGCGGCGAACTACCAAAGCGCTTTCACGACGTCGATCGCCTCGATCGCCGGTGCGGACAATCAAGGTTCCTTGTTCTTCCGCCTCGTGAACCTCTCGACGGTCGGAACTGGTGGCACCAACCGCGTCGACAACATCATCGTGTCGGGCACCGCAGTCCCAGCTCCGGGTGCACTCGCGCTGCTCGGCCTCGCTGGCTTGGTTGGCCGCCGTCGCCGCTAAGCGCGCCACGGCACCGAGAACAAGTCATCCCCGCAGCCCCAGCCACGCGCTGGGGCTGTGTCTTTGCTTGGAATGAAGGCAATCTGGTCGATCCTTCGGGCGTTCTCCGTGCGCGGGCAACAATCCGCGACACCCTCTCGATGGAGTCCGCCATGAACAGACCGTCCGCTCGTCCGTCCGCTCGATCGTCCACTCTCGGCCAACGGTTTGGATCGACCTTGGCCCACGCTGTGCTCGCCGCCGTCGTCTGCTCGACTGCCCTTGCTGGCGCCGCAGACGCGCAGTGGACCACCCCGCCGGTCACTGCGCCGGGCCTTTCGTACCGCACATTCCAGAGCGCTGCCGCCGCAACAACGGTGAGCTTTCACATCTACTTGCCGCCGCAGTACACGGCGCAGCCGACGGCGCGCTTCCCCGTGCTGTACTGGCTGCACGGCTCTGGCAATGGCACGCTCGGCATCGACAATCTTGCCAACTATTTCGGCACGGCGATGGCGCAAGGTCGCATTCCGCCGATGCTCATCGTCTTCCCAAACGGGATGACCTACAGCATGTGGTGCGACTCGAAGGATGGCGATGTGCCGATGGAGTCGGTCGTCATCGATGACCTCATTCCGCATGTTGACGCGACCTTCCGCACCGTTGCGCGTCGCAGCGGCCGCATCCTCGACGGCTTCAGCATGGGCGGCCAGGGCGCAGGTCGCCTTGGCCTGCGCAGACCCGACCTCTTCGCTGGCGTCTCGATGCTGGGTGCGGGGCCGATTCAACTCGACTTTCTCGACGCGCCCGAGGGGAAATCAACGCCGCCGAAGTTGCGCGCGCAAATCTACGAGGATGTGTGGGGCAGCGACCCGGCGTACTACCTCGCACAACATCCATGGACGATCGCATCGGATCGCGCAGAAGCGCTTGTCGCTTTGCAGACCAAGATCCGACAGGGGATTGGTTCACTTGATTCACTGCTTCCGATGAATCAAGATTTCGAAGCGCACCTGACCGATCTCGGCGTCCC
>JASGCF010000437.1 GCA_030054275.1 Limnohabitans sp.
CGCGAGCACGCAGCGCAGTTCCGTCCGGAGTACCTCGCGAAAGTGGGGGACGCGCGCTTTGATCTCCTGATGCACGCAAGCCACGAGCGTTCGAAGACGCTCGACGACCCATTCAAGACGAATGGATTCTTGCTCGCGGCAGACGACGCGCTTGTGTTCGTCGATGACAAGAATGTTCGGAAGGCGCTCGGAGTCGGCGCACCCGCCGCGGACAGTGCGAGGTCGGGCGTCGATCACCTTCGTGCCATGCGCGCCGTGCTCGCTGCGCTTCCAGAGTGGACGCATGCCGCGCTTGAAACTGCGGCGAACGCGTACGCCGTGGAACACGCCGCTGGCAAGATTGGGTCGGTGGCGCAGCCCCTGCGCATCGCGGTGTCGGGCTCGACCGTGAGCCCGCCGATCTGGGACACGCTCGTCTTGGTCGGACGCGATGCGACGCTTGCACGGCTTGATCGCTGCGTGGCGTGGGCGATGACGCTCGGTTGATCGGCCAGTTTCATCCCAACATCAACGGGCACAAACGAGCACAGGTCAAAAAGCACGCCGCCCCCGGAAATCGGGGGCGGCGCGTTTCAATCACGATCAGTTCGCCGAAACAATCAGCGGCGACGGCGACCGACCACGCCAGCGAGGCCGAGGAGCGCGATGGCGCCCGGAGTCGGGACGAGCGATCCGTTGACATCGACCATCATGCGGCTCGCCGTCGAACCCGGAGGAGTGCCGAAAGCAAAGAACGCCTCGAAAGTACCAGTGGGGACGCCAGCAACGGTACGGTTGAAGATGCCAAAGCCGTTGACCGAGGCACCGCTGGTCGGGGCGTTCACGACGCGCCAGCCGTTCGCGGTGTTCGCGGCATTGGCGCCGGTGAACTCGACACCGATCCACCAACCGCCAAGTCCGGCGTTGGATGCGGTCTCGAGGTTGAGCGTGACGCCAGAAACCGCGCCGGTGTTCACCAACTGGGTGACAGAGGCTGCGCCCGCACCGAGTGACGCAGACGAGTAGATCAGATAGTTCGCGCCGCGACCGAAGTTCGTACCGTCGTAGGTCATTTCGGCGGCGTAGATGTTGATACCCACATCGAGCAGCGCACCAGCGGTCGCGATGCGGCGGATACCGACGATCGCGCTCTCAAGCGAGAGTTGCGTCTCGCCTGCACCGACGGCGGTGAAGCAGTTCATGTAGGTGATCGCGGCAACGGACCCCGGGTTGTAACGGGAGCCGGTTTCGGTTCCACCACCGTAGACAAGGGCGGCATTGGCGCTGGCGGCGATGGTCGTGGCCAAAGCGAACGCGCCGAGAGAAAGAGTGGACCTCATTGCAGAACAACTCCATTGCGCCTAGGGACTGGAAGGAAGGGACGAGGCGCGACATCTCCTTCAAACTTGACACACGCCGAGGACAGCCGCCAATGCCGCGGAAAACGCGACACATCGGCCCTCGGGAGAAGGCGCAAAATCCGGCTGCAACTGGTCATGGAATCTCAGAGTTTTGCGAATTTCGAGCGGCGGTGTCGATTGCGCGTCGCCCGCGCGGCAGATTGAACGCCAAGCCGCGCGGTGAGCGGCGCGGAAGCCCTCTCCGGTCGAAGGCTTGCAATCATTCGTTCGGCGGGTATACTCTCCGGCCTCGGACCATTGGCGCAGTTGGCTAGCGCGTCTCCATGACACGGAGAAGGTCACTGGTTCAAGTCCAGTATGGTCCACTGATGACAGTCATTGCCGCCTCCAATTCGGGGGCGTTTTCGTTTTTGCGACGACCTCACATTGTCAGTTCGTCACTTTTCAGCGTGTCGTTTCTCGGCATCCTCAAGAACGCTTGTGAGGATCTTCCGGTCTCGATGGTGGCAATGCCGTGCAGAACGCCACGACTTGCAATGGCACGCTTCGGGTCGGCTTGAGTGAAGTGAGAATCCGCGGCCGAAGCGGCGCGAGCACGCCTGCGCGAAAAGATTGTTCGAAATCGGCGCGCAGAATTTGACTTGCGCTCAGTTTGCGTGCCCCCATGTACATATCCCATGTGCATATCCCATGTGCATACCCCCGTTTGCACAGCCCAATCTGCTTCAACGGGCTTGAGAAGAGAGAAAGAAAAAACCGCGCTTCCGACAGGAAAGCGCGGTATGAACAAGTGTGTGATTCGCCGACGATACAGCCAAACGGCGAGGGCGCCTCTCAGCGACGACGACGCGTTGACATCATGCCAGCCACCCCAAGCAGTGCGAACGCACTCGGAGCCGGAATCACTGCGAAATCAAGCACCATGCCCGACTCGGTTCCACCATTTGCGAAGGTGAACGGTCCGTTGACTCCGATGATGTAACTTCTGCCAGCGGCAAGGTTGATTTCGCCCGACGACCATGCTCCAACGCCCTCACCGCGAAGGAAGAGCACGGCGCTGGAGACGCTATCGAGA
>JASGCF010000438.1 GCA_030054275.1 Limnohabitans sp.
TTGAGACCGATGCGCGGGATCGAAAGGGCTGCACCCCTCTGCAAAAAGCAGCGAGATTGGTGTGTTCTCGTACCGCCGAACTATTGCTCAAACACGGCGCAGATGCCAACAACAAGGATACATGTGGCTTTACTCCACTCCATGAATCAGCAAGTCACGGGACGGTTTATGTTGCCGAATTGCTCTTGAAAATTGGCGCATTGATTGACGATCCGCATGCGAAGGGCGGTACACCGCTCCACGAAGCCGCAGCGAAGGGTCATGCTGATTTCGCAAGATTTCTATTGACAGCAGGTGCTTCGACTTCGTCAGCAGACTCACATGGGAACACGCCACTTCACATCGCTGTGGGGTCGGGGAAGACGCTGATTGCGGACTTACTGCTTCAGTTCGGTTCGGATGTCAACTCGCTGAACATGAGATCTCAGACGCCTTTGCATCTGGCGGCACTTGCCGACTTTGCAGCGCTTGAGGAAGTTCAGAGTTTGCTGTGTGACATGACAGCGAAAGATGCGCTTCTTAAAAAACTCGACGCACTTCCCGAAGCAACGGCCATCATCGAGTTACTGCTGAAAGCGGGCGCGGATCCGCGCGCGAAGGACAAAGACGGCAAGACGCCGCACGCCATTGCGCGCAAGGGGAACAAGGAAATTCTTTGGAAGGCCATGATGGAAGCTCCGCTCAAGTGATGCGGCAGAGCGCCGCATTCTGTTGGAGCGTGACCGCGCTTCTCCTCGCGTTGGCGATGATCGGCGGCTGCGCAAGCACGAACCCACCATCACCGCGCGCGCCAGAGAAGCCGCTCAACATCGTCCTCCTCTACGCCGACGACTGGCGACACGACACGCTTGGCTGCGCGGGCAACCCTGTCGTGCAAACACCGCGGCTCGACGCACTTGCCGCCGACGGTGTGCGATTCACGAAAAACTCCGTGACGACTGCGATTTGCGGGGTGAGCCGCGCCTCGCTTCTCACCGGGCAGTGGATGTCGCGCCACGGAAATCGCGGCTTCGCGATGTTCGCGACACCGTGGTCGGAGACATTCCCTGCGCAACTGCGCGCGCACGGCTACTGGGTTGGCCACATCGGTAAGTGGCACAACGGCAAGTTTCCCGCGGAGAACTACGACTCACCAACTTCGGCGCTTGCGAATGGCACGCATTGGATTGAGGAACCAGGGATCACGGGACCCGATGGGACACGCATCCATGTGACAGAGAAGAACGAGCGCGATGCGATCGCGTTTCTGCGTGAGCGTCCAACCGACACGCCGTTCTGCCTCACGGTCGCGTTCTTCGCGACGCATGCCGAGGACGGCAATCCGCAGCAGTACCTCCCGCAGCCCGAGAGCATGCAGCTCTATCGCGACGCGACGATCCCCGTGCCCGCGACCGCGACCGATGCGGCGTTCCGCGCGCTGCCGCCGTTTCTTGTGACCGATCGCAACGAAGGTCGCAACCGCTGGAAATGGCGCTTCGATACACCCGAGCGCTATCAGGAGTCGATGAAGAACTACTACCGCCTCGCGACCGAGGTCGACGCGGCCTGCGGGCGCGTGATCGATGAACTCGCGCGGCAAGGCGTGCTTGATCAGACGCTCGTGATCTTCACCACCGACAACGGCTACTTCCACGGCGAGCACGGACTTGCCGACAAGTGGTACCCGTATGAAGAATCGATCCGTGTACCGCTGATCGTGCGCGATCCGCGCATGCATGCCGCGAAGCGCGGGGCAACGCCTATCGGCCGGACGGTCGACGCGCGCACGCTCAACATCGACCTCGCACCCACGATCCTCACTGCAGCCGGCATCGCGCCGCCTGCTGGCATGCAGGGGCGTGACATCGCGCCGCTCTATCTCGACGCGCAGCCTCCCGCGTGGCGCACCGAGTTTTTCTACGAACACCCGATGCTCACGAGCCGCGATTTCATCCCGGCGTCTGAAGCGATCGTGCGCGACGACGGAATCCACCAGTGGAAATACATCGTGTGGCCCGATTGGATCGACGAGCCACGCAGCGAGCAACTCTTCGAACTCGCGAACGATCCGCGTGAGGAGCACGACCTTGCCGCGGATCCAGCGTACGCGGCGAAACTCAAGGAAGTGCGCGCCATACTCGCGCGACTTCGTACCGAAGCGCGTTGAGACGAATGTGTCATCGGTCAAGCCAGCGCTGCAGAAGCGACGCAACTCTTCTACATTGGCGCGATGCCCAAAGGTTCACCATCGAAGCGTCTACCAGCCTCGCGTTCATCAGCCACGCGTTCATCAGCCACGCGCAAAGCGCCCGTCATTCCCGCCAATTTCGATCCCGACGCCGCAGCGACGGGCGATGGGCTCTTTGGTCTCACGACGACGGTTGTTGAGGCAAACCTCGTCGTCATTCCTGTGCCGTTTGACGCAACGA
>JASGCF010000074.1:0-5801 GCA_030054275.1 Limnohabitans sp.
GCTTGATGTCCATCAACAAGTTTGATGCGTTCGATGCAACTTCCGTGGTGACGCCGGCAGTCATCAAATTCGTCGCCGGATTTGCTGGTTGCATGGCACCGAAGGTGAACTGCGTGATCTTCGAGAGTGAGCCAGTTGGCGTCGTCGAAGTAAGTGCAGTTGCATTCGCAGCGATCAGGGTAAGCACGATGATGAGCGGAATCGACAAGGCACCAAGCCACGGGTTCACATCGAACCAATACCAGTTCAGCCAAATGATGACCGCGGAGACCAGCGGAATACCGATGATGCTCCACTTGATCGGAAGTTCGATATCCTTCAGGCAATCATCGGTTTTCGCCTTGCGATTGAAGAGTCCTGTGAATGCGCTGATCAGGAGTTTCGGTTTGGCGAAAAGTCCAAACATCGAAGCAGTCACCATCATCGCAACGCCCCACCATAAGCACCACGCGTTGGTGAGATGCGCACGACCGAAGACAGCGTTTGCCGTGTCATATGTGCCGTCTGGCTGCACAATACTCGCGTAGTTCTTCGGCACGATTTCCCCATAGGAAATCATGAGCGGGGCAACGACAAGGAAGTTCACAACCATGCCGAGCATGACGCTCGACGCAATGCGCATACCCATCAGGCCGCCGGCTCCGACCATCGAAAGGTCAAACACAGCGGTGACGCCGAGTTGCTTGAAACTGATCCCGTTGATCTTTGGAATCCATGCGTTTGCGTCGTTTGCGGCGCGCGCGTAGATCCACTCGTCAAGGTGCTCTGGAATCTTGAGAAGCGAGTCCTTCGCTTTCGATGTCCCAAACACAAGAATTTGCAGGATCGCCATGTATCCCGCAGCGACGAAGAGTTGAAGACCTGCACCAATTCCAGCAGCAACGGCGAGTGCCTTCGCTTTAAATACACCTGCGTCAACGCCCGATGCGTCGGCCGATTTTGGCTTTGCGACCGGCGTGCCGCTCTCCATGTTGTTGGTGCCACCTTGCGGCGCATCTGGGTAGAGCGAGTCGAGGACGACCGCGCACGCGCGACCTTCGGGAAACGGCTGTTGCTCGTCGTTGATGAAACGGCGCTTCATCGGGAAAGCGACAAGCACACCGAGGATGCTCGCGATGATGTTCCACGCGAGCATTTTGTACCACTCCATGGTCGTATTGGTCACGAACATGTACGCCATGAGCGCCGAGATCAGCGGGCCGGTCATGTATCCAGCAGCCGTTGCGATCGATTGCACCGCGTTGTTCTCAAGAATCGTCATGTCCTTCGAGACCTGCACCTTGCTCAGTGCGCGGAAGATCACGAACGACAAAATGACGCTGGTCACGCCGACGCCGAGCGTCCAACCAGTCTTCGCGCCGATGTAGAGGTTGGTCGCGGAAAGAATGCCGCCAAGGAAAAAACCAGTGATTGCAGCGCGAATCGTGAGTTGCGGCATGTTGCCGCGGAAGACATTCTCAAGCCACCAACGGTCCTTTTCCTCGCGGGTCCAAGTGCGGGTTTGTTCGTCCGTGAGTTGGGGAAGTGCCATGGCGCACAATGTAGGGGAAGTAGGGCGAATGCTCCAACTGGCTGCCCATTCGGTTACCCCGCACTGCGTGGCGTTCGGTAGGCTTCGCACATGGGTCGACGCGAGAAAGAGGAAACACCGAAGTGGGGGAAGCGTACGCCGCCGAAATCGGAGCGCGCGGTTGCCGCGGCCGAGATCGAGGCCGAGGAGCGACGAAAGGCAGCTGGGCTTTCGCGATCGGCGGAAGCGCTGCGCACGCCGACCCTGCGAATTCTCGGGGAAAAGTCAAAGTTTCTCTCGGTCGATCTTGGGCTTGCCACAGGTATCGCCGTCTTCGGGCGCGATGGTCGACTTGAAGCGGTGCGGACGCGGCGCTTTCAGTCGAAGGACGCGCTGCGTGCCGCATCCGCTGCGATTCTCGATGAAGTGCCGCATGTTCACACGGTGATCGTCGAAGGTGGAGGCGAACTCAGAGAGGCGTGGGAACGCGCTGCGGTCTATCGCGGCATCCACTTTCGCGCAGTGCAGGCATCGGCGTGGCGCTCGATGTTTCTCTACGAGCGCGAGTCGCGCGACGGCGCGATGGCGAAAGAGTCGGCAGTCAAACTCGCTGCACAAGTGATTGCGTGGAGTGCAACCCGTGGGGTGGGAGCCGCTGTTGAACACGACGCTGCCGAGGCCATTCTTGTTGGGCTCTATGGGGTGGTGCAAGCAGGGTGGTTGCGCGAAATGCCGCGATTTCGGCGGTGATCACGCATCATGTTCGCGCACCGCACAGGCGAATACAGCTTCTGCGGTGGTCCAAGCTGTTGCGTGGAAGAGCGATCGATCTTCGAAAGATAGGGTGATGCGCCATGCATGGATGGCTCCGTTGATGGGCGCCGCGCACGGTTCAAAGTTGCGAGTCACCAGCGCTGTTCCAAACCAGCCCACATCAAGTGCGTGTGCTTTCACGCAAGATTCACGCGCGCACCAGACAGCGATCGGCCCAGCGACCAGCGACGCATCGCAGGCACGAATGATGCAAATCTCGGCTTCAGAAAGCGACATACGCACGAGTGCGTGCGCGCGATGTTCATCGAGTTCTTCGACATCGATACCGATCGCGACGCATGCATCGCGCGGCGTCACCACCGCGACAGCGCGAGCCCGCGAGTGGGCAATCGAAAGCGGAGGCGGACAATCCCACGACGGCGTTGGCCTACCGCGCGCATCGCGCAGCACGGGCCTCGTCGCGAACGCACGAGCATCGCTCTCGGCCAGCGCAGCGTGAAGCGCGATCCTTCCAGCAATGAAACCTGTCCGACGAGCAAGCGAGCGGATTGACGCCGCAAGCGCGCGTTCTTCAGCAGGCAGCGTTGGTTCATCTTGCGCAAGACGCTTCGGATGTCTTGCGTCGTACTCTGCGAGCACCGATCCGACAGGGAAAGCAACTGTTGATGGTCGCGCGATGCGGGTCATGCGTGCTTCCGTGAAGCGCGCTTCGCTGAAGCTGATTTTCTCGGTGCTTTTGCGGGCGACGGCGCTTTTGCGCGCAAGACAAGCACAACATCGCCAGCGCCTTTGCGAAATGGCTTCGTTGGAAGATCTTCGTCGGTCGCATCGCGACAATCAAGAACATCAAAGCCGCCAGCTGCTTCGAGAATGTCCTTCAGCATCGCGAAGGTGAAAGTGAGAAGGTCGTATTGCTCGGCGATCACAGACGGAGTTTCAGGAACATTCGCGGTGATCGTGATTTGACGAATGCGCTCGCATCGCGTGATCGCGTCAAGGCCGAGCGATTCTGTGCGCAGTGCCGCGAAACCGCCGCCATCGATATCGACGGGTCCTCGTTCAAACACGATACCCGTGGGAATCGTGTCCTTCGCCTCGCGAATCGCAAGTCCGATGACATAGATTCCGCGCGGTGATAGTCGTTGCCGCATGGACGCGAAATGCGCGACCACATCGAGTGGGTCGTTGAGATGCCCGATCGAATTATCAAGATTGATGGCGCAATCAAATTCAGCGCCAAGTTCGTCGGGCGGTCGTCGCATGTCTCCGACGAGTACGCGCGCACCGCGCTTCGGCAGGCGCGCAGTTGCGCCAACGATGGCACTTTCTTCGAGGTCGCAACCAGCGACCTCCGCGCCTTGCGTTTGAAAGTGTTCAAGCCACAGTCCTGGTCCACACGCTGGATCGATCACGCGACGCGGGGCGCGGCGAAGGTGCTTCCGAACAAGCCGGTCTATCGAGGCGCGGATCTCTGCGGATGGTGCGAAGAAGGCCGCGTAGATGGCGGAACGGCGGTAGAAAGCGGACATGGTTGGGCGGTTCCTCGGCGGTTCTGAGCGAGAGCGTGGGGCAAGCGACGAGCCCCGTCGCGCGGGAATTGGGAAGGTACGGTTTCCGAAATATTCCTGCGAACGCCGAAACTCGGATATCTTTGTCGCGAATACAGCAGTTCCTCAGAGAGGCAAGCGTCGGCGACCAAGCAGAGAACACGACATGTACGGAAAGCAAACTGAAACAGCCATTGCGTCACTCAGCCGCCTCGCAGAAGTCTGGGATGGTGGCAAGACACGACTGAGTGCGGCCGACATCGCAGACCAGCGCGGACTCCCAAAGGCGATGGTGGCCAAGATTCTCTCGACGCTGTCGCAGGCTGGACTCGTGCAGGGGAATCCAGGTCCAGGCGGTGGGTACGCACTCGCCCGCGATCCGAAGGCGATCTCGCTGCGTGAAGCATTCGATCTCTTTGAACGCGAGGAGAGGTCGTCGAATTGTCCGTTTGGCGGCGGTGTGTGTGGCGTCGGGGAGCCATGTGCCTTGCATACGCGTTTGGTCACCATGCAAAGTGCTGTGCGGAAGTTACTCGACGAAACCAACCTCGAAATCTTCCGGAAGGCCGTGCAAGAAGATGGGTTGATTCCTGTCGCGAAAGGTATCCGGCCGGACGCGCCCCGCGAAAGTTACCGCGCTCCTGCATCGCGGCGAAAGGCGACATGACGAATCACGCATGAGGACGGGTCGCGCATGAGGACGGGTCGCGCATGAAGGCGAGTCGCGTCGCCACTCACTCCACACGAATTTTGCGCGCAGCGTTGGTCGCGATCTTGCGCGCGTCGTCTGCAGACTTTCCGTGCGCAAGCACGACACCCATGCGACGATGCTTTCGCGCGGTTGGCTTTCCAAACAGTCGAACTTCAACGCTTGGTGTCGCGAGTGCTGCAGCAACGCCTGCATACTCTGGCGCGTTCGTGCCTTCGTGTGTGGCGAGAATCACCGCAGACGCCGTTGGACCGTTGTATCGAATCTCGGGAATCGGAAGGCCAAGAATCGCACGCAGATGCAGGTCAAACTCAGAGAGATCTTGTGAGCGCAGCGTGACCATGCCGGTATCGTGAGGCCGCGGCGAAAGTTCACTGAAGATCACTTCGTTGCCTTGCACAAAGAACTCCACGCCGAAGATGCCAGCGCCGTTCTTTCCGGCGAGTCGCTCCACGACTTTCGCAGACATCTCACGCGCGGCCCGTTTTGCTGCGGGTTTCATCGGGCACGGCATCCACGACTCCTGATAGTCGCCGCGCTCTTGGCGATGACCAATCGGCTCCACAAACTTCACTCCGCCGCCTTGCGATGCGCGCTCCTTCACCGTGAGTTGTGTGATTTCATAATCAAAGGAAATGAACTCTTCGACGATGACGACGGGTCGGTCTCCGCGCATCCCAGCAATTGCGTACTTCCAAGCCTTCGCAATGTCGGCTTTGGTGCGAACCACCGACTGTCCCTTCCCGGATGAACTCATCGTCGGCTTGACCACGCAGGGCAGTCCAACGCCGGCTTTGGCGAGAATCGCATCTGCCAACTCTTGGGCGCTCGTTGCGTAGGCATAGCGCGCTGTGCGGAGGCCAAGTTCCTTCGCTGCGAGTTCACGAATCGCATCGCGGTTCATTGTCATGTGCGCTGCGAATGCGCTCGGTACGACCGAGTATCCCGCCTTCTCAAGTTTGAGGAGTTCACTGGTACGAATCGCCTCAATCTCAGGCACGATGAAATCCGGCTTGTGGCGTCGAATGCAGCGTGCGAGCAGAGTGCCGTCGAGCATGTCGATCACTTCGCGCTGATCCGACACCTGCATCGCTGGAGCATCGTCGTATCGGTCCACCGCGATGACGCGACATCCGAGACGCTTTGCGCTGATGGCGAATTCTTTGCCAAGTTCACCCGATCCGAGCAGGACGATGCGTGCATTCATGGAGTCAAAGGCTACCGGAAGGCTTGCGCTCGTGTTGGCGCTCGTGTTGGCGCT
>JASGCF010000074.1:5901-10751 GCA_030054275.1 Limnohabitans sp.
GCGCTCGTGTTGGCGCTCGTGTTGGCGCTTCTGTGGGCGCTTCTGTTGGCGATGATCTTGCGCTGGCGGCATGTTGCACGACTCGAGGTTTGAAGTCTTGAAGCATCAACCTCCGTGGTTCGCGATCGTCAGACTTCACTGTCCGAGTGATCGAAGTACCACGGTTGCGTACGCGCCTTTGGGAAGCGTGAACGACACGGTCACTGCGATGTTTGCAGGCGATTGACCAGCGAACTCGTCGAGGTACGGCGCAGAAATTTCAAAGTCGCAAACCTCCGCGATGAAGGGGCGCGAGCCGCCGCCGAACCACGGGCGTTCGAGGCCTGGAATGCGCAGTGCTGCGAGCGAAATTCCCTCGTCTTCCAAGATACCCGCGACGATTTCAGAGAGACACTCTGGCATCTCCGCGCGTGGTGAAGGTACGGGAATGTGGAGTGCGCGGAATGCTGGCGTCAGCGCCGCCGCGCGTGGGAAGATCATCGCGCCGAAAATGTCTTCAGCCTCATATGCGCGCTGTGCGGTGGTCTCGGCAACGGCGTGCGCGAGCTCTCGCACGATCGCATTCCAAAGATAGGATTGATACGCCTCGACGCAGATTTCCTGCGTGAATTTCGGTAGTGCCACGAATGCATCTTGGAAAGTTCCGCCGCGGGCAAGCGTTTCGATCGCTCCGCGCTCAGGCATTCGTGGGATGGCTCGAAGTGCTGCCGGCCAATTGCCCCAGTACATCGCAAGTCCGCGGGTGAGTGCACGGACGGTGCCGGAGTCCTTGCGCGCAGGCGTTCCAATGGCCAAGCGCAACCCTTCTTCAAAGTTTCCATCGATGAGTGCACGCGCTGCGAAGCCTTGCCCATGACGCGCACTGCCAAATCGCTGATCGCCGAAGTAGTTCGCAACCAGCAGAGTCTCGGCTTCGGTCTGCGAAACCGCAAGCGTGGCAGCTCGCCGCGACAGTTCATCGAACTCGCGCTTTGAAAGTCCACGCAGCACGATGCGGAAGGCATTGCGTTCGATGATCGTTGCATCTGCGGCGCGATGCGTAAAACCGAGTCGTTTCATCCGCCACGCTGGATCGTTCGGTCCAGCGTAAACCTCGGTCGGGGCGCCTCCGCGGAAGGCAGCACCGTCGACCGTGATGATCTGCGATGTGACTGCGTGGCGGTCTTTCAGCCCCGCAGCCGCGACACAATCTCGCGGAACGCGCAGCGCGCGTGCAACGAAGCCCAAGGCATCGGGGGTCGCGAGCGAGATTTTCTCAAGCCGATATGCGGCGAATGGGTGCGACGCGCTTCGCTCGGGCGCCAGCGATGCAAGGAATGCGGGCGTATTGACCTCGTCTACGCGAAAGTCATCAGGTGTACGGCGAATCGTCACGCGACCACTGTACGGGAAGTGCCCGAGCGAAGCCGCTTCGGTACAGTAGCGCCCTCCGATGGCCAACATCATCTGCATGAAGTGGGGCACGAAGTACGGGCCCGAGTATGTGAACCGCCTCGCCAACATGGTGCGGCGCAACATGTCCATTCCGTACCGCTTTGTGTGTATGACGGATGATGCGACGGGTCTCGATGCAGGTATCGACGCGCGGCCGTTGCCAGATTTCGATGATCCCGGCGGGCCGGAACGCGGATGGCGCAAGATCTCCACATTTCGAAAGCCGCTGTTCGATCTCGACGGGCCAACGCTCTTTCTCGACATTGACATCGTGATCGTGGGCAACATCGATTGTTTGTTCGCGCATCCAGGCGAATTTCTGATCATCAAAGATTGGGCGCGTCCGTGGCGACCGACGGGAAATTCGTCGGTCTATCGCTTTGAGGCGGGGGCGCATCCAGAGTTACTCGCGAAGTTCATGCAGGAGCATGCCGCGATTCGGCGCGAGGTGCGAAACGAGCAAGAGTACATTTCGCGCGAACTCTTCAATGCCGGCAAACTCTCGTACTGGCCGAAGGAATGGTGCGTGAGTTTCAAGTACGGCTGCATGGCGAAGTTCCCGATGAACTGGTGGATTCCGCCGAAGATTCCGCAGGATTGCCGCATCGTGGTGTTCCATGGGCATCCAAATCCGCCGGACGCGATCGAGGGCATCACGAAGAAGATCACGCGTCATGTGCACAAGACGCCCTGGGTCGCAGAGCACTGGCGTTGACGCGTCGGATCACTCCTCGCGCCAGAGCCGGAATGCGTCGCTGGGGGTGAACTCGCGCGTGGCGATCGCCGCGAGGCGTTTGACGACCTCGGGGTGCTGTGCGGCGACATCGGTCGTCTCCTGCGGATCGCGCGCGAGGTCGAACAACTGCCACCCCTCGTCGTCGGCCCATGCGCGCTTGCGCTGCGCCATTCCGGTTCGTACGAGTTTCCAGTTGGCCTCGCGCACGGCCTCCTGTCCGCCGTAGCCTGGGAATGGCCAGTAGAGGCACGAGCGTTGCGGCGCGTGGCCGTTGAAGAAAAGCGGCGTGAGATCGCAGCCATCGGTCACGGACAACTCCACACCTGCAACAGCATCAAAGGTGCTTCGCAAATCGACCGTCCACGCTGGAATATCCGTCGTGCCCGGCGTGATACGCCCCGGCCAACACGCGATGCCCGGTACGCGAATGCCGCCTTCGTACACCGAGCCTTTGCGGCCACGAAGTCCGGCGGTCGAGTCGAAGAACGCTGTGTCGACACCACCGACATCATGCGTTGGCCCGTTGTCGCTGGTCAAAATGATGAGCGTGTTGTGCGCAACGCCAACCTTCTCGAGCGCCGCGCGGATCGCGCCCACTTCGTCGTCGAGTCGCGAGATCATCGCGGCGTACGCGGCGCGCGGCCACTCGTGCGGCGTGTAGCCCTTGCCACC
Organism: Limnohabitans sp.; assembly: GCA_030054275.1. Taxonomy (GTDB): domain Bacteria; phylum Planctomycetota; class Phycisphaerae; order Phycisphaerales; family SM1A02; genus QWPT01. The sequence continues at coordinate 8,744 of JASGCF010000074.1, forward strand.
GACATACGGCGTGTCATCAAAAAGCCCTTGATATCGCCGCAAATTGAACGCAGGCGGTTGCAGCGCGAGATGCGGCAGTGGCGATTGATACGAGAGGAAGAAGGGTTTCGCGCGATCGCCCGCAGTTGATTGAGCGATGAACGACAGCGCCTCGTCAAGCAAGAGATCGCACGCATGCGTCGTCTCATCGCGGCCGCTTGCTGCGTGACCTTTGGGGTCGTTGCCCGCAAGCGAGATCTTCTCGGCGTTCCGCCAAAGATGCGTGGGGTAGTAGCTCCACGCTTGCCGCTGGCAGTTGTAGCCAAAGAAGAGATCAAACCCCATCGCGTTTGGGTCGCCCGATGAGCCGACGAAGCCGAGTCCCCATTTTCCAATACATGCCGTTGCGTAACCCGCACTCTTGAGATCGTGTGCGACCGTTCGCGTTTCGGCGGGGAGCGGCCCTTGGCCTTCCGGTTGAACCTCGGAATTGTCGCGAATCGGCGTGTGGCCGAGATGTTGTCCGGTCAAGAGCGCAGCGCGCGAGGGCGCACACACTGGGGCAGCGGTGTAGAACTGCGTGAAACGCAGGCCATCGCGCGCCAGTGCGTCGATGTTGGGTGTTGCAATCTTCGTTTGGCCGTAGCAACCGAGTTCGCCGTAACCGAGATCGTCGGCAAAGATCAACACGATGTTTGGGCGAGGCGGTGCAGTCGCCTTCAGCGAAGCAGGAGTGATGGACGCGCACCCCATCGATACGACCTGCAGCATGCATGCTGCAAACAGCATGAGCGCGCCACGCAGCAGCCATCGTCTTCGCTCAGACATCGCAGATATCAATCGACTCACGAAGACTCGTCATCGGATGACGACGCGGAATGAACTCTTGTGCGAGGAAGCCTTTGAAGCCCGTCGCAACAATCGCCTCACAGATTGGGGCGTAATTCAACTCTTGCGTCGCGTCGATTTCGTTTCGACCAGGATTTCCAGCGGTGTGGTAGTGGCCGAAGTATTGATGGTTGTTGCGGATGGTGCGAATGACATCGCCTTCCATGATTTGCATGTGGTAGATGTCGTAGAGCAACTTGAAGCGATCGCTGCCGACTTGCTTCACAAGTTCGACGCCCCACGGCGTGCGGTCGCACATGTAATCGCCGTGATCGACGCGCGAATTCAAGAGTTCCATCAAGATCGTGACGCCGTGCTTCTCAGCGATCGGCATGACGCGCTTCAAGCCAATCGCGCAATTCGCAAGACCAACATCGTCTGGCATGCCGCGACGGTTTCCTGAGAAGAGCATGAGATTCGGGACCTTGTTCGCGGCCGCGATCGGAAGCAGTCGTTCGCACTCCGCAACCACACGATCGTGGTTCTCGAGGCGATTCATGCCGTCGCCGATCGATGTCGGGCCGTTCGCGAGCGAGCACACCATGCCATGTGCAAGAGGAACCGCCCAGTCTTTTTCATCGAGCAAATCGATGCCTTCGATACCCATCAGTTTGCAGCGTGCGCAGAACTGATCAAGCGGCATTCCGCCAAAGCACCATTTGCTCACCGCGTGGCGAATACGGCCCTTTCGCGCGATGGGTTGCAGGTCCGAGGGGTGCGTGTCTTGCGCAGTGGTCACTGCGTTGGCAAGTGCAGCCTGCGCAAGCGGAATGGAGGCGGCTGCGGTCACCGTAGTGGCAAGAAAGTCTCTGCGTTGCATGAAGCGCAATCTAGCGGAGAACGGCTTCAACTCGCCATGTGAACTCGCCGATTTCTTGGCCGCCCCGTTTTGCCGTGATTTTGATTTCACGGTCGTTCGGGATGTACTTCCCGCTTAGCGAAATCGTTCCGGCCTTCGAACCTATCGAGCCGGAGGCACTGTGACGACTGCCGAGGGGATCAAGCGTCATCTGCGTTGTAGATGTGTCAGACTTGAATTTGAACTCAAAGCCCTTGTTGAATGCAGCCTCTTTCGCTTCGACAGAGAGCCCTGCTGGTGGCGCCGCGTGCATGGAGGCGAGCGCAGGGCTTGACGCAGAAA